>JAQGHW010000114.1 GCA_028291505.1 Rhodopila sp.
ATCGTGAACTGTGATTCCTCGAATTTCGATACGCTGGTGGCGATCCCGCTGTAGCAATGGCCCTGTGCTCTATCTCCTTGTTTGATCGCATGATTCACACGCTACGAACGTTCCGCTCAGCGTGATCATGCTCTACGGCAGTGGCGATCCCTGACCTGACGTCGGCTTCCCGGAGCGTGGCCGCATCAGCCACGACGGCACGCGGACGATACGCAACAGTCCGGCGGCACTCGACGCGCTTTGCATCGACCGCCGAGCTTCCACGAGAAAATGCCTGACCAGCAGTGGATCGGTGGTGCCGGCGGTTTCCTCCACGAACGAAAGCCGGTGCAGCGAGTACAGGCCGACCATCGCTGCAAGACCGAACAAGAACGTCCACGAGTGGAAGTCGAGCACCTGCAACTTGACCTCGTTCGCCTCCCCCCTCCAGGTGAAGCTGAGACTGAGGTCGTGCATCGCGAAGAAATCAGCGCACAGGCCACCGAGCACTGGCGCAATCGCGGCACAGGTCGCGCTAACCACGCTGTTGGCCGCGAGGTAGGCCGTCCCCTGCCCCACCGGCGATAGTTTCATTGCGATATTGCTGGAACCCAGCGCGACACCGGCAGTGGCGACGCCCATCAGGATATGGATTGCCAGCAACACGTAGAACACCACGGGTTGTATCCATTCGAGGCCGGTGAAACTCCAGGCCAGCGTGCACATCAGGAACAGCGGTGCCGCTATTCCCAGCACAGCCTTGTTGCTGAACCGGTCTATCAACCTGCCCCATGGGCTCAGCGCCGCCAGGTTGCTCAACTGGCTTGCCGTCGTCAGGACGATGACGGTGGTCATCGAGTAGCCGATGGTCGTCAGCATATAGACCACGAAAAACGGCGCGGCGAGATTGGCGGCGAAGTTCCAGGAGCCGAGGAAAAGCATCAGCCGGCGGAAATTCCTGTCCCTGAACGGCGTCGCCAGAAGGCTCAGCATACGGGGTTGCTCGACCATCGGGGGCATGGGGTGCTCCGGCGTGATCGACAGCAGGTAGACCCCGTAGAACCCGATTGCGGCACTGAGAACGAACAAGCCGGAATAGACATATGCCGGATGTTCGGGCAGCAGCGCCTTCCAGTGGTCAATCAGCAAGCCGCAGACAAGGGCAAGCGTGGTCGCCAGCGCGGTCGTCGCTGCTGCGCGTCGCCCAAAGAAACGCCCAAACTCCGTCTCGGGGACCAGATCGCGCATCCAGGAATTCCACGCGCATCCGGCAATCGCGGCCATTGCCTGGTATGCGGCAACCGAACAGATCAGCAGGAGGGTTCCGGTCTCGCGGTTGAGAAATGGCGCCAAGGCGGCAACGATCAGGAAGCAGCGCCCGATCGCGGCGGACCATGTGCAGATGGTTCGGCGGCTGCGCAACCGCTCCACCAGCACCACCGCCGGCAATTGCAGGAACTGGACGGCGAACGGCACCGCCGCGAGCACGCCGATTGCAGCGTTGCTGGCGCCCAGACTGACCAGGAAGCCAGTCAGGAACACGCCTGTGGTCAGCGTGCCCATGGCCTCGCTGGCGAGCGCGTCGTATAGCACGAGGCGGAACGTTCTGTCCGTCTCGGTCGGGGTCGTGTGGGTGGTGCCTTTCCGCCAGGGGAGTCTCATGGGCGCTGTCCAAAGCCAGGTGCTGTGCGTTTTGGCTTACCGGGTTTTTGCGCGATTGGCGCTTCCTTAAGTCTAGGGTCCGCTGGCCAGGCGACAGAAGTGCTAATGGATTCCAGTCCCCCGATCTGATAGGCCGCCGGCGGAGTGTGACATGGTACGGACAATCCCCCTCGGGCAAGCGGACGGGGTCGAAGATCGCCCCAAGGCGATGGGTTTGTTCGCACGGTTGAAGACTGAGTCGCTGGTCGTGGTGCCGGTCACCAGCGACCATTTTGTCACGGCCGCACGGTTCGCCGATCAGTATGGGCTTGGGCTGCGGGCGGCGGACTCGCTGCACATCGCGGTGGCCGCCGAACATGGCGCCACGATTTGCACGCCGGACAAGCGTCTCGCCAAAGCCGCAATAGCGCTCGGCGTCAGCGCCGCGCTGGTGTGATAATTCCGCGCTTTTGTTTCTTCGCCGGATTGGCTGGCCGCCGGTAAACGACGACGCCGCCCATGCGAAAACGGCCCCAAGGTCTCCCTAGGGGCCGCCCAATCAGCCAGCCATGAATCCGGTTACTTCAGCCACCCCGCGAGGATCGCCAGCATCAGTAACGCTACGATGTTGGTGATCTTGATCATCGGGTTCACCGCCGGGCCAGCGGTGTCCTTGTACGGGTCGCCCACGGTGTCGCCGGTCACCGCCGCCTTGTGCGCGTCGGAGCCTTTGCCGCCGTGGTTGCCCTCCTCGATGTACTTCTTGGCGTTGTCCCAGGCGCCGCCGCCCGAGGTCATGGAAATCGCTACGAACAGGCCGGTCACGATCGTCCCCAGCAGCATTGCCCCCAACGAGGCAAACGCCGCCGCTCGGCCGGCGATGATGTCGATCACGATCCACAGCACGATCGGCGCCCCGATCGGCAGCAGCGACGGCAGGATCATCTCCTTGATCGCCGCCTTGGTCAGCAGGTCCACGGCCTTGCCGTATTCCGGCTTGGCGGTGCCCTCCATGATGCCGGGGATTTCCCGGAATTGCCGCCGCACTTCCACAACGACCGAACCGGCCGCGCGGCCCACCGCCGTCATGCCCATTGCGCCGAACAGGTAAGGCAGCATCCCGCCGATGAACAACCCGATCACGACAAACGGATTCTGCAGCCTGAAGTCGACCTGCAAAGCCGGGAAGTAGTGGGTCAGGTCCTGCGTGTAGGCGGCGAACAGCACCAGCGAGGCCAATCCCGCCGAACCGATCGCGTAGCCCTTGGTTACCGCCTTGGTGGTGTTGCCGACGGCGTCCAGCGCATCCGTCGTCTTGCGGACGTCCGGCGGCAGGTCCGCCATCTCGGCGATGCCACCGGCGTTGTCAGTCACCGGGCCATAGGCATCCAGCGCGACGATCATGCCGGCGAGCGACAGCATGGTCGTCGCCGCCACGGCGATGCCGAACAGGCCGGCGACCATGAAGGTGAAGATGATGCCGATGCTGATCACGATCACCGGGAGTGCCGTCGCCTCCATCGAGATCGCCAGCCCCTGAATCACGTTGGTGCCGTGACCGGTGGTGGAACTTTGCGCGATCGACTTTACCGGACGATATTCGGTGGCGGTGTAATACTCGGTGATCACCACGATCAGCCCGGTGACCACCAGGCCGGCCAAGGCACACGCGAACAGATCCCATCCGTTCACCGTCTTCAACGGCCCATCCCCAACCAGTTCCAGCGGCGTGCCGAACCCGATGGTGACCTGGATGATGATGGCGATGCCGACGACGGACAGCCCACCGGTGACGATCAGGCCGCGGTACAGCGCTTTCATGATCCCGTTGTCCGTGCCCAGCTTGACGAAGTAGGTGCCGGCGATGGAGGTCAGGATGCAGATCGCGCAGATGCCAAGCGGCAGCATCAGCAGAGCGTCGCGGACGGGGCCGGTGAAGAAGATTCCGGCCAGCAGCATGGTGGCGACGATGGTCACGGCGTAGGTCTCGAACAAATCCGCGGCCATGCCGGCGCAATCGCCCACGTTGTCACCCACGTTGTCGGCGATCACGGCCGGGTTGCGGGGGTCGTCCTCGGGGATTCCGGCCTCGACCTTGCCCACCAGGTCGGCGCCCACGTCGGCCCCCTTGGTGAAGATGCCGCCACCCAGTCGGGCGAAGATGGAGATCAGCGATCCGCCGAAGCCGAGCGCGACCATCGCCTCCAGCACTTTGCGAAGTTCGTCGTCGGTGATCGGTCCGCTGTAGCCGCCGCGCAACACGAAGTAATAGCCGGCGACGCCCAGCAGGCCGAGGCCAACCACCAGCATGCCGGTGATCGCGCCCGCCTTGAAGGCGACGTCCAGGCCGGCGGCCAGACCGCGGCGCGATGCCTGCGCCGTGCGCACGTTGGCTCGGACCGACACGTTCATGCCGATATAGCCGGCAGCGGCCGACAGCGCGGCACCGATGAAGAACCCGATCGCCGTATGGATGCCCAGGATCAGCCCCAGCACGATCAGGATGACCACGCCGACCATACCGATGGTCATGTATTGCCGGTTCAGATAGGCGCGGGCGCCTTCCTGGACCGCGGCCGAGATTTCCTGCATCCGGGCGGTTCCGGCATCGGCCGCGAGAACCTGTCGGCTGGTGATAAAGCCATAGACCAGCGCCGCGAGGCCGCAGACTATGATCAGGAGTTGCGCGACACTCATCAGGGGTTGTTCCTCCTCATTTGTTTCATTCAGGCCAGACGGTCGAATCTGCGCCGTGGCCTCGGCCTATGCCAGAAGCGCGAGCATCCGGCAAATCGTCATCGAATCGTCATGGCAAATCCAGTGCCTGGATCACTGACTTTCCGGGCGGAAACTCGCTTGGCGACCACGTCACGGCGTGGCGGGCCGGAGGCCTGTCGAACGACTGGCCTATCCGGCGTAAAGTTCGCGTTGATTATCCGCGCCGCGCCGCGTGCCCCGGCCCCCGGGGTCCGCCTGACCGCGAAGGGCACGCGCACATTCGTTGCACCATGGACCGATCCTGCTACGCGTCGGAAGGTCAGGGAGCCGCTGGGTGTATGGGACAGCCCGACACTTGACCAAGCGCGAGAGGCAGACCGCTGGCCTTGGTGCGGCAA
>JAQGHW010000858.1 GCA_028291505.1 Rhodopila sp.
ACATCAGCACCCCCCACGATTTTGAATGCTCTCGTGCCGAATTTGCATAGTCAATACACGCGATAGACAGATATCCGTAAATAACGAAAATGATTGGGGGGTCGGAATGTATTCGACCAGAATCGTCGATACCGCTGCAGCCCGCCTTCGCCCGAGGCCTGTCTGTGGTGTGGGTGTGTTCACGCTACCGCCCACGGCATTGGCTCGCCTCCGCTCGGCGCACGAGTACATGGGCCGGCTTCCGGAAACCCCCAGAGCTGTGGACACATACCGGACTGCCTCAAGTTTGGGGGGCCGGGTAGAATGGATCCTCGAACGAGGCCAAAAGTGTGGAATCCGGCCACTCGTAGGTTGGACCTTGACCGAGGGAGCCTGTTCGACCCCCAAACTTGGGGCAGTCCCTCGTTTGCTGGTCAGAGCTCACGCCGAGTGGCACGACTAGCGAGTTCTGGCTCGTCTGCGGTCCGCTGGCAAGAGGCAGCGCCAGCATTGGCGGGAGCGAAATGGGGCCATGCGCAATAACACGTTGAAGACATGTTCGATCGTGGTGGCAATGTCGCTTCTGCTGCCGCCGCCGCCTCCGCCGTCGGCGTTCGCCCAGGCCGCTGCGCCAGCGCCGGCCAGCGCACCCACGCCCGATGCCGCGGCCAAGCCGACGGACGCATCGACCGCCGCTTTCAACCCCGAGCAGCTCGACGCGTTGCTGGCGCCGATTGCGCTGTATCCAGACACCTTGCTGGTGCAGGTGCTGATGACTTCAACCTTCCCGCTGCAGATTGTCACCGCGTCGCGCTGGCTCGCCGAGGGCGACAACAAATCGCTGACCGGCGATGCGCTGGCGGCGGCGGTGGAGAAGCAGACGTGGGACCCGAGCGTCATGTCGCTGGTGCCGTTCCCGCAGGTGCTGGCCATGATGAACGACAAGCTCGATTGGACGCAGCAACTGGGCTACGCGTTCGCAACGCAGCAGGGCGATGTGATGGACTCGGTGCAGCGGCTGCGACAGCAGGCGCAGGCAGCCGGCAACCTCAAGACGAACGACCAGCAGGTGGTCCAGTCGGTCGCTGTGGTGGACGACCAGGGCGCGCCGACAGCTCAGCAGTCCATTGTGATCCAGCCGGCTAATCCACAGGTGGTCTACGTTCCCACCTACAACCCGACCGTCGTGTACGGGACGTGGCCCTATCCGGCCAGCCCGCCGGTCTATCTGCCGCCCCCTCCCGGCTATGGCACCGCGACCGCGTTTGTAAACGGGATGGCGTTCATGGCCGGAGCCGCCGTGGTGGGGTCGCTGTGGGGCTGGGCGACACCGCGTTGGGGCTGTTGCGGCGGCTATGGCCACGGCGGCCGCTACGGCTACGGGACCGTCAACGTTAACGTCAACCACTATAACAACATCTCGCGCAACTCCATCAACCGGGCGCCTCTGAACGGCAACACGTGGCGCCCCGCCTCGCCGGGCGTCGCGGGACGGCCGGTCCGGCCGCCGGGTGGGCCGGTCGGTGCACCCAGCCGTGGCAACGGGTTGCCTGCCAACGCGGTCGGCCGCCCCAGTGTGACGGTGCCGGCGGCCGCGGTGAACCGCCCGAACATCGGTTCGGGCGGCAACAAAACGAACATTGGGCAGGTCAATATCGGCGGCGGCAATAACGCGAACCGAACGAACGTCGGCAACAACGTCGGCGTCAACCGTCCGAATGTGGGCAACAGCGCCACTGCCAAACGCCCGAACGTGGGCGGCGGGGCGGGCACGGCAAACCGGCCTGTCCCGGTCGCCGGCAAGGGCCCGGCTGCGGTAACGCAACGGCCTGCCGTCCAGCAGAATCGCGCAGCGGTTCCGCCGAAGAGCGCGCTCTCCGGGGTAGGCGATGGCAAGCGTGCCGGCCAGTACCAGTCGCGCGGATCCCAAAGCCGCTCGGTGCAGCAGCGCCAGGGCAGCGGCGGGCAGCGCGCCATTCGAGGTTAGACCTTGGGGAAATCGCGATGACCGACCGTTTCACCACGCGCGTGCTGCTCGTGTTGGCGCTCGCCGCTAGCGTCGCCACTGCGGCTACACATCCTAGTCCTGCCGCCGCGCAAACAGCCGCGGCGCCGGCTGGACAAACCTTCGCGACCGCGGATGACGCCGTGACCGCGCTGATCGCCGCGCTGCGCGAGAGCGACACGCACGCGCTGAACACGGTGCTCGGCCCGGGCACTGGCAAGCTGATTAACAGCGGCGACCACGTCGCCGACGACCAGGCACGCAGGAAGTTCCTCGCCTCATACGACGAGAAGCATCAGCTTGTCGCCGAGGAGGCGAGCCGGATGGTGCTGCATGTCGGCCCGAACGACTGGCCGCTGCCGTTGCCGGTGGTACAAGTGGACGGGCGCTGGCACTTCGACAGCCAACTCGGCGCGCAGGAGATCGTGGACCGTCGGATCGGCGAAAACGAGATCGCCGCGATCCGCACGGCGCTGGCCCATGTCGATGCGCAGAAGCTGTATTTCAGTATGGCCAGCGACGCAGGCGGCGCCGAGTACGCGCAACGCTTGATCAGCAGGCCGGGCCAACATGACGGCCTCTATTGGCCCGCCGAGGACGGCGAACCGGACAGCCCGCTCGCGCCGCTGATCGCGCAGGCGCAGGATGCGGGCGACCCCGGCGAGATCGTCTCCGGCAAACAGGTGCCGTACCAAGGCTACTTTTATCGCATTCTCAAGGGCCAGGGCGCCAACGCGCCAGGCGGGGCGACGGACTATGTCAGCAACGGGCACATGACCAAGGGCTTCGCTCTGGTCGCCTGGCCGGCGCGCTTCGGCGGCTCGGGGATCATGACGTTCATCGTCGATCAGGACGGCATCGTGTTCCAGAAGGACCTTGGCCAACAGACGGACGCGATCGCCAGTGAGATGAAACTGTTCGAACCTGACCTGAGTTGGGCCCGGGTGGACGTGGTTGACGAGTAGTGGCGGCGCGGTGCGCCCCTCTCCAGAACACCCCAGGGCGCCATCAACTTGCCGCGCCATGCGGGCTTGCTGAGGTGAATCGAGACAGCGACTGCCATCCGCGCATCGGCCACAGAGTCCGCCCGGCCCACGCCGATCAGGCCCTCCCCGACAAGGGACTGCCTCAAAGTTAGGGGTGGGACTATTCTCCTTGGTCGCGGCCTACCCTGTGAACGGCCGGATTCCAGACCTTCACCTCGTTTGAACGGCCGATCCTACCAGGCACCCCAACTTTGAGGCAGTCTCGTTACTCTGGGTTCAAGGCACTGTAAGTGCTCATTAAATCAGCAGCTGCTGGCCGGTTCCATGACCACCCCGCAACGCCTGCGTCCGAAGACCAGATAACGTAGTGAGTTCAGCATCTTGCCCGCTGAAGGCTGGGACCGCCGCGAAACTGGGGGCGGCGGTGCGTGCCGGGTATTTTCGCTCCTGTTCTCGGACCGGGGGGGGGGCGTGGAGTGGATTTTGAGGTTGGCGGCGGCCGGGGGCGAGGGTCCCTGC
>JAQGHW010000139.1 GCA_028291505.1 Rhodopila sp.
AGCGGATCCAGACGCATGCCAAAGCCGGCAGCACGCCCAGGATCAGCATACCGCGCCAGCCGTAACCCTTGTGCCACGCTTCGAGAGGTGCGTACAGGAAGCCGTAAGCGAGGCCAGACAACGCGAAGCCCAGCCCCCACGACCCCTGCAACACGCCGGACATGAGACCGCGCGACCGTGTCGGCCAGGATTCCATCGCCAGTGCCGCGCCTGCCGGCCATTCGGCCCCCATCCCGATGCCCAACAGCGCTCGGGCCAGAAACAGGAAGGTGAAGCTAGGCGAGAACCCGGCGGCGAAGTTGCAGATTGAATACCAAAGGATGGAGATCATCAGTGGCGCCCGGCGCCCCATGCGGTCGGCCAACCAGCCGGAGGCGGTCGCCCCGCCAAGGCGCATGATCAGGGTGACCGAGAAGATCGCGGTCACGTCGATGAGCGGAACGTGGAACTCCTGCGCGATCGGCGCCATGATGAGAAGGAAGACTGTGAAGTCGAAGGCATCCAGTGTCCAGCCCATCCAGGCGGCGCAATAGGCATACCACTGGTCCTTGGTGGGTTCTTTCCACCACGGAATATTCTCGTCGGTCCGGCTATATCCAGACATTGTTTGGGCTCCCTGTTTATTGTCGTTGTTTCCCGGGCGAGCGCTCTGTTGGATTGTCTCACAGAAAGCGTAGCCGCGCATGGCAGCCATGCACAATTCCCATTGGCGTGTAGGGGTCTGTCGCGATTTCCGTGCTGGTCAGGATGTCAACGGCAACATCCGGGTTCGGAGCAATTCTGTTCCCGCGCGGCCGTACATTGAGCGTTTCAGCGTCTTCAGCCGATTGATTTGTCCTTCAGTTTGCCCGTTGCTCCATGTCTCGCTGATGGCATTCCGCACGGCTTCGATGTCGCGGCGAAGGAAGCGCACGAAACGTCGAATGCCATACAGCCCGGTGTGGTGCGCATCAGCTAGCCAGCCCTCCAATCTCGACGGATCACTGCCGCGGAAGATGCCCCGAAAGGGCATCGTCAGCTGGCGCATGATCGCAAAAGTGGGCGCGGTTGCCTTCAACCAATTCACCGTCGCTGATCCCGGGTTCCGGGGTGCTGACGGAGGGAAGGCTCTGGTCTGAGCGATGTGACATAGGATTGACGTAGCGGTCGCGGGACGGGACTTTCTCTCCTGGCGAAGGGTCGGTTCAATGCCACCGTCGCGGAATGGGATTGGTCATGCGTTCGCCTTCACTGGTGAAGGCAGCCGCTCCTGGGCCGAAGCGAGTTCGACAAGCGCCGGGTGCGGGTAGACCTCGATAAGGCCAGGCGTGTTGATCTCCAGCGTCTGCAACGGGTAACCGCATGTCGTAAACGATGCTTGTAAGTCGTCGCTGATCGAACCCGGCCGTAGCACACTCGGGGTATGCGTTCCGCAATTTCGCGCACCGTATGCCCTGGAGACAGCGTTGTCCGAGGTTCCGCGCCCGGTGATCGGGACATGGGACAGCGGCATGTCGATCGCGACGAGATCAACTCGCTGACCCAACAGGATCAATGCTGCCGCCAGGAGTTTGTCTGCCTGCGGTGTCGAACCGCAAGGATGAGCCTCCCGTGCCAGACCGGTATCAGCCAGAGCGAGAAAGTGCTGATACGAGGCAGCAGCACCGATCAGGTGCCACCCCGTACTCGTCTCCGTTGCCACCGCGACCCCGCTCGGTTGCAGAAGTGTCCAAGCAGCGTCAATGAGACCGTCCAAAACCTGGGGGTAAACAACTTGCCCCTCCTTCTTGCTTCTGGCCGTCCGGGCCACCGCGACCATCCCATTCCGAGCGCCAAGTATCCGTTCTATTCTTGTTCACCCCCCCCCCAGGTTCCGGACGGTCTCATGCGTACCAAGAGGGCATTTCGTTCGTTCTGGCCAACCCCAGGGAGACGTGGTGGTGGGGCAGGGGAGGGTAATTCGAGGCAATGCAGGTTGCATGACCTGGCATGGCCCGATGCACGGAGCCCGGACGCAGCACGCTCTTACCTACACCGAAAACGGCCCCTCCGGGCGGGCCGGAAGAGCAGAGAACGGCGCTCCCCGATTGCAGTGGCGATAATCGCCTTAGCCACGTTGACGATGCCTTGTTGAGGTCGTCATCCTGGCGAGGAGCGATCGCCCATTAGCGATCCAGCAACCCGGTCCACTGCGAGGTGATGCCTTGAGCAAACAAGCGCCAAAGGACGCCGCCGATAACGCGCTGTTCTCTAATCTCGACCAGTTACCCGAGCCGCCGGTTCCCGCCGACGAAGACGGGGACTTCTGGGTTCGCTCGCTGCGAGGCGCGCTAGCCCAGCGGTCACCTCGGTCGCTCGCGATCGCTGAGCAAGGGCTCAAGGCGTGTCCGGTTGATCCCGAATTGCTATTGTGGGCGGCACTGACCGCGACGGCCTCAGGCAAGCCCGAACGTTCGCTGGCACTATTGAAACGTTACGCCAAACGCTACATCCCGACCAAACCCGTGACCCTGCTCGCGGCGCTGGCCCTTGGCGATCAAGGACGCTACGCCCAGGCCCTGACCCTTCTGCAGGCAGAGAAGCTGGACACCGACCGTGCCGCGTTAGACCATTTCGTCGATGAAGAGGTCATGACTGAATGGCTGTTCGACCGTTTGCGTTCGATACGGTTGCTTGGATCGCTTGCTTCGCCAAAGGCTCCAGCAAAGCGGTCGCCAAAATCACCGACCGTAAAGGGAGGAGCGGTCAAAGCGGGGACGAGAAAGGTAGGGACAAAACCCCAAACGGCTCGCCCGTTGCCCGTCGCCCCTGCGCCTCCCACGGTATCCGTTCTGCCGAAGCTGGAGGCCCGGTTCGACATCGTATTCGAGATCGCCAACTCCGACGCGATCCAGATCGGAGGCACTGATCCCGACTCGGTTGCGTTCCGTCTCCGAGGCGAGCTGGTCCGACTCAGTCTGTTCGAGGGCTTCGACGAGTTGCTTTGCCTGCCCGCACTGCAAGGCGTAGACGCCCATTGGTATCAGATCGAAACTGTCCGCAAGGTGCTGAAGCAATATCGCGGTCGGGTGCTACTGGCCGATGAGGTCGGTCTCGGCAAGACCGTCGAGGCAGGAATGGTGCTCAAGGAGTACATCCTGCGCGGGATGGCCGAACGGATCCTGATCCTGACGCCAGCGTCTCTTGTTGGACAGTGGCGGGACGAGATGGAGGCCAAATTCGGCATCGAATGTGCCACCAGCCATGACCCGTTGCTGCGTAGCGACCCGGCAGCATTCTGGGCGCAGCCGCGCGTGATCGCCTCGATCGCCGTCGCGCGCCGCAAGGATCAGGCCGAGATGCTGGCGAACCTGAGCTACGACGTGGTGGTGGTCGATGAGGCGCATCACCTGCGTGACCAGTCCAGCGCCAGCTACCGGTTGGTGAACCGGCTGCAGAAGCGCTTCTTGCTGCTACTGTCAGCAACTCCGGTGCAGAACAGCCTGTTGGAGCTTTACAATCTGCTGACCCTGCTGCAGCCCGGCATCTTCAAGACGCAGAAGGAATTCCGCTCGGTCTACATGGTGCCCGGCAAGCCGCGAGAGCCGGCCAACCGCGAGCGGTTGCGCGACCTTATGCGTGGCGTGATGGTGCGGAACACGCGCGCGCTGGCGGCCTTGCGGATGCCGCGGCGCCACGCCTCGACGTTGAGGGCCACGCCCGACGCCGCGGAGGCGGCCTGTTATGAGGAACTGACCAGATTGGTTCGTGAGGCGGCGCGCAATAGGGAAAGTGCACATCGGCTGTCGTTGCAACACCTGCTGGCTGCTGCGGGATCTTCGCCGGGCGCCGCCGCTGCCGCCATCGCTCGATTCGCCGAGCGCCACCCAGAGGACCGGCGTTGGAGCGACCTGCTGGTCCGAACACGCGCGATCGCCGCCGGGGCCAAGGAAGCCGCCTTGTTGCGGCTGCTGGCACAGAATCCAGCCGAGAAGAAACTGGTCTTCGTCCACCACCGCGACAGCCTTGCGCTTCTGGCGGAGCGGTTGCGTCGCCAGAAGATCTCTTTCGCGCTCTTTTCGGGCGACATGTCCGGGCCGCAGAAAGATGCGGCGGTGGAGGCGTTCCGTGACGACGTCCCGGTGTTGCTGTGCACGGAGTCCGGAGGTGAGGGGCGCAATCTCCAATTCTGCAACACGCTTATCAACTTCGATATTCCGTGGAACCCGATGGCCATCGAGCAGCGTATCGGCCGCATTGATCGCATCGGCCAGACGCGCGAGGTGTTCATCTTCAACTTGGTCACCGCGGGCACCATTGAGGACTCGGTGCTGCGGATTCTCGACGAGAAGATCAACATGTTCGAGTTAGTTGTGGGGGAGGTCGGCGCCATCCTGGGCGAAATTGATGAGCAGCAGGATTTTTCCACATTGGTGCTGGATGCCTGGCTGCAGGGCACCGAACAAGACCGCACGGACGCTTTCGCCAAACTGGAGACTCAATTGCTCGCAGCACGCCGGGAATACGAAGGGGTGAAGCAACTCGACGAGGTGTTGTTCGGGAATGATCTCGATGCAGCGTGAACAGCACGCGGACAATCGGATGCGGGGTTTCGTTGCTGATCTGCTGCGCCATGAGGATGCACTTGTCGAACCGATCGAGCCGGAGGGGCTGGAAGTGCTTACGCCCGCTGGCGTGCAGCGTGCCTTGGGGGTTGGCGAATTGTCCCGATTGGGTTTCGGCACCGCTTTGCCGGCCGGGGCACAGCGTGTTGGCCTGGAAGGCGACTGGCTCGATCGCTTCGACCGGTTGTTGGGCACGCAGGGACGGTGGTCTCGGCGCGTTCTTTCCTCGGATGCCAGGATGCCGGGCGATCCGGAGCGCGTGTTGGGGCATGAACTTGTCCTGGATAATGCAACGTTCAGGCTGCAGGGTGTGACGCCGGCGTGGACGCGGTATTTGGTGATGGATTTCCGTGCCTCGGCCGTTTCGGACGATAAACGTGATTTTGTTACGCGGCTGGGCGTCAACCTGGCGACCGGTGCGTTGCCGGATGCGGTGATCATAGGGCTTGAGCCATTTCTTGAACGAACGGAAGCTGATCCGGTAGTGCCTGCAGACGCCGATCTGCCGGCGATGTGGGATCGGACAAGGGTGGTCGGTCTGCTTGAAAGGGCTCTGCCGCCGCGGCTGGATGTGGCGTTGGATCCCTTCATCAAAGGGTTGCGCCGGCGTCTTGCTCGGGATCAGGAGCGGCTGCACCGTTATCATAACGATCTACATCTTGAAACGATGCGCCGAGCGGTAGCACTGCCGGAGGGCGATCCGAAGCGGGCGCGGGAGGAGCAGCGGTCAGATGCGGTCGGCCGCGAATATCGCGCCAAACTCGACGATCTGGCCCGGCAGTATGCTACGCGGGTGACGGTCGAGTGGGTCCAAACGCTGGAACTGGTGATGCCGGTGCATCGCCTGACGGTGCAAATCCGGCGTCGCAAGGCCGATCGTATCATCGCGCTGGATTGGAACCCGTTGGCACGCCGGCTGGAGCCGACCGTGTGCGAGGCGACTGCCGGGTTGGAGCGGCCCCGGTTGGTATGTGACGATGCGCTGCATTTGGTGACGCCGCGGGGACTGGCGCCGTGCACGGGTTGTGGGCGGGCGTTCTGCCGGGTATGCCACCCAGCAGCGTGCCCGAAATGTGGGGTCAGGCCAGTTTCAAGCTGACTGTTTGTACACGCTGAGCGTTTCAGGCTCCCGAGGACGACTACAGCGCGACCTTGGCCGATCACGATGTCCAAGTCGATGGGCCAGGCGCTGATTTGGCTTTGACACGGTGTGGATGCTTGGCATCGTGATCGGCATTGGTCGGAGCACCCAAGCGGCGTCCGATTCGTTGTGCCTACAGCCCGAGTTTGCCGGCGGGACTCTGGCTGCCGAGCTTCGCCCGCCGGACGTAGCTTCGCATGGTCGTCAAACTGCGATGGCGGGTGTGACCCATGATCTCCTCATCCGGGACCCCGTTCTTGTAGGCCGTGGTGACGAACCCGGCGCGCATACCGTGCGGCGTTACCGGTTCCGTGAGCGTACCTTTGATCCCGGCAGCGGCCGCGCGGCGGGCCAGGATCTGGCGCACGGCGTCTGGGTGCAGGCGCTTGGTCCCGACCGTGTTCCATCGAGTGACCCGCCGGAAGACGGGACCATCGGATATCTCCGCCGCTGCCAACCAGGCCCGCAGCGCCCGGACGGGACAGGTTTCGCCAGCACTTCCTTTCGGGATGCCGATCTCTTCGCCTTCGCCCGTCGCGTCCGTCTTCGAGCGTGGGATCATGATCCGGATGCCAGCCGAAGTTGACCTGATGTGTTCGACGTTGAGGCCGATCAATTCGGAGCGACGGAAGGCGCCGGCGAAGCCCAGGAGAAGCAAAGCCCGGTCACGCAGGCCGGTGGGATCGTCGTGACAGGTCGAAACGAGTCGCTTGATGTCTGCTGTGGTCAGGGCCGCGGAACGACGGGCAGGCTCGCCGTGGGTCCGGCCGATCCCACGCAGCGTCTCGCGAATCGCCGGGTGGCGTGTGTCGAGCGGGTGCTTGGCTACCCGGTGCGCGCGGGCGATGGCCGCCACCCGCCGGCGTAACGTTGGCAAGGCGTAGCCGAGCCCCGCCGCTGCGAGATAGGCTCCGACCGTCTCTGGGCGGCTGGCATCGGCTCAAAGCCATGCGCCTGGCACCAGGCCTTGAAGTTCTCCAGGTCCGTTTTGTAGGCCCGGAGCGTGGCCGGGGCATCGGCGGCGGCCTGATAGGCCTTGGATTTGGCCATCGCCAAGGCAGCGCGGGGCCCGGGCGGCTTCTTGCCCACGGGCAGGCGGGCCAGCTGGCGGGACCGGGCGGTGTGTTCGCGATCGCCTTCCATGCGGTGTCACGTTTCCCGAACGAAGGAACCCATGAAAGCACGAAGATCAACACGCGGGAGGGGCGCTTGTCGCGCGTATGGGGGAAGCACGAACGACTTTGATGCCATGTCACGTATCGTGTCGGATGCCGTCAATGATGAGAAGTCGGCGCCTCAGACCATGATTCGGATTCTGCCGACGCGGCCGGAAGGTTGATCACCATCGTCAGCGACGGCACGGGTTCGCTTGCAAATGAGGCGTCTGATTGCCGCACATGACTGCGCTGTTCATGGATCGATGAACACCGGGCGCGCATCGCGGGTGACCTCGATCCCAGCATCCTGCAACGAATCGATCAGAGTCCGTGTATCAAGCCGCAGGTAGCGCTCGATTAACCGGACATAAACGCCCATGAAGATCGGCCCGTGCCCGTCAGAGCGTCCATCTGCATCGCTCGTCATCGCATGGGCCAACTCGTGTAACACGCACCACGACGGCGTCCGGTCTGCAAGCCAGATCGACAGCCTGTTCGCGCAAGCCATCGTCGCGGTCGCTCGTCGCGATAGTGGCACGATAGCGGGAGGGTAGCGCAAACCCGTGTCCGACCAGATCGCATCGACCACTGCCTGGGCAGATGAGAAGAGCAGGATTGTCGGGTCGCACGGCGCCACGACGCGCTCTTCCCAGGCATAGACGCGGCGACGTTGCTGGTCCCGCGGTGTAGTCAGGCGAGTACTCTCACCGCATCGCCAGCCACTGGACGGTTCAGATTGACCCGATCGCCCGCGTCCCAGCCCGCGCGGAATGCCGACGTGATCACGCGGGGCCCCATCGCGCTCATACTCACCAGCCGGACATCCGTCTCGCGGAACGCGTCTTCAACGACGCGGTTTTTGGCTATAATCAGAGCTGTGCCTGTCGAGCGATGCGCGCGGACGGCCGCGTCCCGGGCGGAATGCATGGCATCAAGCCTTTCGGCGACCCGCGCCACTACGCCGTGCTGGAAGCTGGCCGACGCCTGACGCAAGCGCACGCCCCGGAACCGAGGATTGAGCCGCTTGAACGCGGCGGTCTCGGTGCTGACCGCCCGGTCAATCACGGTGAATAAATAGCTGGCGAGCGCGGTGTCGGTCTCGAAGCCAAAAAACACATACCGACCCCATCGCCGGGCTGGGTCGAAGTCCGTCTGCTCGGAATTTGCAGCGGTGGCGCGGGCGAGCCAGACTTTGCAGTCGCAGAAGCGGGCGATCGTCGGGACGCAGGCATCGATCGGGCGACGGCGGCGGCCGCCGAGTGGCACCTCGACCTGGACGCAGCGGGCGGTGCGAATCTCGATCTCATCCATGCTGAGCGCGTAGCGTTCGAGCAGGCGCCCGACCATATCGGCGGCCGCCATCGCCTCGGCCTCGGTGCAGCCGTTGGCGACAGTCTTGTCGGTCAGCGCCTTGATGCGGCCCTTCACGCGGGAAAGCTCGGTGGCCTGGCTCATAGTGACGTCCTCCGAATCAGACCAGGGCATCCTAATGGGCTGGCGCCGATTCGCGGAGCGGCGCCAGCCCAAAGATTGGATTGCGAGTCACTTCGACCCTTCGAATTAGGCGCTCGGCCCAACGCTGTGCAGCCCCGTGTGTTGCGCCAACAGCACAGCCGCGCGTGCCAGGACGGAGGTTGGCATGCCTGCCCGCGCCGCCACCTTCAGCCCGTGGGATTGTCCAGCGCGGCCGGGCACGACCTTGTATGCGAACATCTCTTCGTAGCGTCCCGCAGAAGCGTCCATCGCCATACACGTGGCGTGGCTCATCGCTTCCGCCGCATCCGTGAGTTCGTGGAAGTGCGTCGCAAACAGGGTCCAACACCCTGTGATGTCGTGTAGGAATTCCATGCATGCTTGAGCGATCGACAGGCCGTCGTGCGTCGACGTCCCCCGCCCCACCTCATCGAGGATTACCAGCGAGTGCCGCGTGGCTTGATTGAGGATGGCTGACGTTTCCAGCATCTCGACCATGAAGGTCGACCTCCCAGCGGCCAAGTCGTCGGACGCACCGATACGGCTGAACATCTTGTCCACAATGCCCAGCCGGGCCCGCGTTGCAGGAACGAAGGATCCGACCTGGGCCATCAGCACGATGATCGCCACCTGCCGCAGGAACGTCGACTTTCCCGCCATGTTGGGGCCGGTCAGCAACCAGAGGCGGTCCGTTTCGCCCATTCGACAGTCGTTGGCAACGAACGTGCGCCCCTCCGTTTCCAGCAGTGCCTCCGCCACGGGGTGGCGACCCCCCTCAATGAGCAGGCCGGTATCGTCAGTCAGTTCCGGCTCCGACCACATTCCCTCGGCGGCCGCCTGCGCGAGGCCGCACACGGGGTCCATCGCCGCCGCGGCATGTGCGATGCGGGTCAGCGCTCCGCGCGACGCCAATACGGCCGAGCAAAGCTCGGTGAAGATGGCATGCTCGGCGAGAACCATTTGCTCAGTCGCAGCCTCCAGCGTTGCCGCAAGCCGATCCAATTCCGCGGTGGTGAACCGAGTGGTGGAGGCTAAGCCCTGGCGCAACGTAAATTCCGCGCCAAGCTGTTTCGCGCCCGAGGCTGGCACCTCGACGTGGTGGCCCACGATCGAGTTCGAGCGGATCTTCAGTGACCTGACCCCCGTTTGCTGGACGTAACGCGATTGAAGGTTCTCGATCGCGCCCTTCGCCTCGCCGACCGCGGCCCGGGTCGCATCCAGCCGTTTGGCATAGCCGTCAGCGATAAAGCCCGGCTCCTTGGCCGACAGCGGCGGCTCTGGGACTAGTGCGCGCCGCAGAGTCTTGACGAGGCCGGCACAGTCCCCCTCTAGGGCGATCGCTAGCTCCCGCCCGGCCGTCATTAACCCGGGTGGCAATTCGGGCGACGCCCTCAACTGCGACGCAATGGCCGCGGCCCGGTCAAGACCGCCGCGCACCGTCGCGAGATCGCGAGGGCCAGCCTTGCCCAGGGATAAACGGCCGCAGGCGCGTAGCACGTCTGGCATGCCCGAGAGGCTCTCACTGCAGTCAGCGCGGACTTGGGGGTTGGCCACGAGGAAACGTACCATCGCCAATCGACGACGAATGGTTTCCGGGTTGGTAAGCGGAGCGCATAGCTGTCGACTGAGGAGACGGGCACCCGCGGCAGTGACGGTCCGGTCCAGCACCGAGAGTAGCGACCCGTCTCGCCCGGAGGCGGAGGTGAGTACCTCCAGGCCCCGCAGTGTCGGGGCATTGATCTCCATAGTGTCCGCAACAGTAACGCGTCGCGGCGGCAGCAGCCTCTCGGGCACCTGCCCCACCACGGCGCGGACATAGTCCAGCAGAGCCGCGAGCGCCCCCAGTTCCGGCGGCGAGAAGCCCCGCAACGCTTCGCGCCTCTCGTCGGCGTAAGCCGTCGCCAAAATGCTATCGATCTCGTCGGATGATAGTTCGGCGCGGGACAGGTCTGAGAACCTCGCGCCTGAGCCTCGGACAGCCACGGCAAGGGCGTCCGACCCGTCGGGCCAGCGGGCCACAAGGATCTCAGAGGGCGCGATCCGCGCCAACGCCGCGCCGCAGCCGTCGAGGGAGGCCATACAGGTTCCTGCCTCGCCGGTAGACAGGTCGATCCAGGCGAAAGCAACTGCCTCACCTTCCGTGAGGACGACGGTCAGGTTGTTAGCTCGCCCGTCAGCGAGCACGTCCGGGTCCACGGATGTGCCCGGCGTCATGAGTCGCAGAGGCCGTTCGCCGGAGGGTTCGGCGGGCTGCTCGGACAACGCGACCTTGTATCCTGCTGCCAATAGTCGGTTGACAGCCGAACCGGCTGTCGCGGCAGGAACCCCACACATAGGAACGTCGGCAGCGTCCTTCTGGCGCCGGCGGGTCAGCTGGATACCGAGCGCGCGCGACACGACGACGGCGTCGTCCAGAAGCACTTCGTAAAACTCGCCCACCCGATACAGCACAAGGTGCCCGGGCGCGGCCGTGCGAGCGGCGGCGTAGGCGACCATCATTGGGCTGGCATTGGGTGGAGCGGACAGATCCATCTTTGTCGTGGCCTAACAGGTTTCGTCGCCGGCAATGCCGTCGAGCGCTTTCTTATACCGAGCGCGCAATTTCCCAGACCGCCACTGACTTCGCTGAACCGTTCAGCTGGTCTGCCAAGAAGCCAACGTTTGATAGTTGGATTGAGGTTGCGATCGCCGGGCCCGATGCGTTTGGGGACAAAATCGCGCTCTCTTCGACCACGTCGGGGTGATGCAGGACGATGCTGCCTACCAGCCGACGTTGCCGTTCCATCATAGCCACCCACGTTGGCGGAAGCCGTCAAGATCAACGCCCGGCGGTGCATACCACCCGCCCGCGCGGTAGCGAGCCCCAAGCTGCAGCGCGGCCTCCTTGTTGCCGAAGGGGATACGCAGAGGTGTGTCCCGTCCTAGCGCGTCTGGAGGGAGGGCGTTTTCCTTGGTTTGACCGGGGTGGTTCGAACGTGCTCTCCCGCTGCCGACCTTGCGCGTGCGGCCATTGCCTTTCCGGTTCGGCTCGCCGGACCTTTCGCTTTGGTGCATATCGATCCCGGCAGGCAAAGCGACGCTGCTGCCCTGGTCGGGCGCGGGCCGTCTGGCATACTTCTTCCGCGCTGGCACGGGGTGTTTGGCGTCGCCCGGCGCGGCCGCCTGAACTGCGTCCTTCGCGGGCGCGTGCAGATCGAGAAACGCGCGGCAGACGGCGCTCGAGGCGGTGCAACCTCGCGGCGCCTGGAGTCCCTTCTGGTGGGCCAAGCTGCTGACGAAGCGCTTCATCGCTGGCGTCGGCGGCCGGTCCACATCTTTCTCCTTCGCCACGCTCGGCAGTGCAGCACCGCCGGATCTCGCGCCCTCCTGCAGTCGGCTGATGATGCGGCTGGCCTGGGCGCAGACGGCATCGATCGCCCCCATCATCTCCTGCTGCCCGACCAGCACCTCGTCAAGCAGGCGTTCCATCTGCGCTGTCACGCCGGGGTCGACCAAGGCGGGATCAGCCTGCCTCAACACGGCGAAGAGTGACAGGCCACGTTCCGTAGGCACAATGTGCTTTGCGTCGGCAATCAGGAAATCCTGCACCTTGAGACCACGGATGATTTCGGCGCGGGTCGCCGGCGTGCCGATGCCTTTGGCCTCCTTCAGCCGCTCCCGCAGCACCTGGTCCTCGACAAATCGCCAGGCACTCTGCATTGCCTCGATGAGCGTCCCCTCGTTGTAGCGCGGCGGCGGCCGCGTCTCCTTATCCTCGACCAGGGCATCACGTAACAGAGCCGTCTCGCCGTTTCTGAGCGAGGGTAGCAGTTGTGCGTCGTCGCCCTTCTCCCCGGTCGGTTGCCAGTCGGGAAACGCCGCTCGCCAGCCAAACTCGATCGGCTGCCGCCCCGCAGCCTCAAACAGGTGGCGATGCACATCCAGGGTGACCGTGGTCTGCCGGTAGCGAAAGTCCGGCATCATCGC
>JAQGHW010000149.1 GCA_028291505.1 Rhodopila sp.
GTGACCGGGCTTCGGACGTTCCGCCGAACGCGATCATGGTCTAACCCTACCTGATTCACCCATCTCCGGGCGCTGATCGGGACGATGACGGAGATGGGCGCTTGGCCTTCCGGGAGCGAGCGAGCAAGCAGGCTTCAACACGGAGGGCACGAAGAACCCGGAGGTCGCGGAGAAGGCAAAATGGCGCTTCGCGCGACGCGATCTTTGGCATTGCGTCGCAGGAAGCCTTGGGGCCGATCGGCGCTTCTGGTAACGCCAATCTCACGGTGCCGGACGATCGCCTGCCGCGTTTTTCTGAGACGCCCGGGGGCGGTGCATATGTGTGCATGCTGTAGGGCCAAACCCGATCATGACACGGGGGTGGGCGCAGTCGGGACACAAACGGGCTGCGCCGAGCATGATCTGGGTTCGGGCCCCGCCGAGTGACAGGGTTAAGCCGTTATACTGTCTAGCCCGCCCATGTAGGGGCGGAGCACCTCGGGCACGGCGATCGAGCCGTCGGCTTGCTGGTAGTTCTCCATGACGGCGATCAGGGCGCGGCCGACGGCGACGCCGGAGCCGTTCAGAGTGTGCACGTTGGCGACGGTCTTGCCATCCTGGCCGGCGCGGAAGCGGGCATTCATCCGACGCGCCTGGAAATCCTTGCAGTTCGAGCAGGACGAGATTTCGCGGAACATCTGCTGACCGGGCAGCCAGACCTCCAGGTCGTGGGTGCGGGTCGACTGAAAACCGGTGTCGCCGGAGGACAGCAGCATGCGGCGGTAGGGAAGACCGAGCTGTTCCAGGACGGTCTCGGCGGAGCGGGTCATCCACTCATGCTCATCCGCGCTTTTGTCCGGGTGGGCGATGCAGACCAGCTCGACTTTGCGGAACTGGTGCTGGCGCAGCATGCCGCGGGTGTCTCGGCCGGCGGAACCGGCTTCACTTCGGAAACAGTCGGTCAGGGCGGCCAGGCGGATGGGAAGCTGCTTCTCCGCGACGATGTCGCCGGCGACGGTGTTGGTCAGGGGGACCTCGGCGGTCGGGATCAGGTAGCGGCCGTCGGTGGTTTTGAAGAGGTCTTCTTCGAATTTGGGCAGGCTGGCGGTGCCGTAAGCCGTGGCTTCGTTTACCAGCGAGGGGACGATGGTCTCGAGGTAGCCGTGATGCTGGGTGTGCAGGTCCAGCATGAACTGCCCCAACGCGCGCTCCATGCGGGCGAGCGGACCACGCAAGATGGTGAACCGGGCGCCGGCGAGCTTGGCGGCGGTGGCGAAATCCATCATGCCGAGCGCTTCACCGAGCTCGAAGTGGTGCTTGGGGGGGAAGTCGAGTTTGCGTGGTGCGCCCCACTGTTTCAGCACGACGTTGGTGGTTTCATCGGGTCCGTCGGGCACGGAGGCGTCCAGGATGTTCGGCAGGACCTCCAGGATGTGGCGAATGGTGGCGTCGAGTTCGGGGACGCGCTTCTCCAGGGTTTCCATGTCGTTGCGCAGGGCGGTTGCCTCGGCTTCCAGGGCGGCGGTGTCGGCGCCGGTGCGCTTGCCCTGGCCGATTTCCTTCGACAGTGCGTTGCGACGGGCCTGCTTCTCCTGCAGTGCGGTCTGCGCGGCGCGGCGGTCGGTGTCCAGGGTCATCAGGTCGGCGGCAATTGGGGGCAGCCCGCGACGGGCCATCGCGGCGTCGAAGGCGGCGGGATCGGTTCGGATGGTTCGGATGTCGTGCATGGGGGTTAGACCTCGACCGGCTTCGGTTCGACCCAGCGGGCACAAACGATGGAGATTTCGTACAGCGCGATCAGCGGGATTGCCAGCCCGGTCTGAGTGATGACGTCTGGCGGCGCCAGGATGGCGGCGATGACGAACATGCCGACATATGCGTAGCGGCGGAATTTCTTCAGTTGGGCGGAACTGGTGATGCCGACTTTTGCCAGCAAGGTCAGCGCCACCGGCAGCTGGAAGGTGATGCCGAAGGCGAAGATCAGCTTCATCACGAGGTCGAGGTATTCGCTGACCTTGGGCAGCAGCTCGATCGGCACGCCGCCGCCGCCCACCGGGTCCTGGAAGCTGGCGAAGAAGCGCCAGGCGAAGGGGAAGACGAAATAATAGGCGAGCGCGGCGCCCAGGACGAACAGGATCGGCGTGGCGGCGAGGAACGGCAGCAAGGCGCGCTTCTCGCTGCGGTAGAGACCGGGTGCGACGAACAGCCAAAGTTGCGCGGCGATCATCGGGAATGCGACGAAGGCGCCGCCGAAGAATGCCACTTTGATCTTGGTGAAGAAGGCTTCGTAGAGCTGGGTGTAGATGAGGTGCGGGTCGGGATTGCCTTGATTGCGCAGCACCTTGGCCAGCGGTTCGGCCAGGAAGTAGTAGATGGCGCTGGAAAAATAGTAGGCGATGAAAAAGCAGACCAGGAAGGTGGCGGCGGACCAGATCAGCCGGCGTCGCAGCTCGACCAGGTGATCGAGAAGTGGCATCGGCTTGTCGTTTATCGGGTCTTCTTCAGTTGTTGCCACGGTTGGCTTTCCGGAGGTTCACGGGCGGCGCCTACGCCTTGGAGCGGCGTTGCAGCACGGCTTCGGGGGGAATGAAAGCGGGTGCCTCGGTGAGCGGGGTCGCGGCCTCGACCGCCGGCGGCGGCGGGACCATGGAGGGCGGGATGAACGCCGGCGTTTGGGGCTTTTCCGGTTCAGTCGCGAGATCGGGTTGGGGGAGCAGTTCCGGGGTGGGCCGGTCGGCGACGGCGACCTCATCGAGGGTGGAGACTTCGGCGGCGGTCGGATAGGTCGGCTTGAACGGGTCTTCGGCGAAGGTGTCGCGGATGGAGCGGTCGGGATCGACGTGCTTTTCCAGCAGGCTGGGGATGTCCAGGTTGCGGATGTCGGAGAAGGCTTTCTTCACGTCGCCGAGGTCGGCTTCTCGCACCATTTCATCGACGTGAGTCTGGAACTCGGCGGCCATGCGGCGCGCCTTCTTGATCATGCTGGAGACGGTACGGATGGCGGCAGGCATATCCTTGGGCCCGATCGCGATCAATGCGACGGCCCCTATCAAGAGTATTTCCGACCAGGCGAAATCAAACATGGATGTGCGTGTGTCTCCGGGGGGCGCTAGCTAGCAGGAAGCGCGGCCAAGGGAAACCTGCGCACGGATCGCGGTCGGGTTACCGATGGGCAATTGATACCGGCTCGTCCACGGGATCGGCGGTGAGGAAGCCCAGGGTGGCGGCTTCGAGCACGACGCAGGTGAGTTTGCCGCCGAATACGGCGCCGGTGTCGATGGCGATGCGGTTGTGGCGGACGACGGGGGTTTTTACGGGCGTGTGGCCGTGTACGACGACGGCGCCGAAGTCGGCTTCCGAATAGAGGAACGGCTGGCGGGAGCGGAGCAGGTCGTCGCGGGCCTGGCTTTCCAGGGGGATGCCGGGGCGGACGCCGGCGTGGATGAAGGCGTAACCGCCTTCCCGGTGGATCAGCTGCAGATTGCGCAGGAAATCCTGATGGGATTGGGGGATTTTGGCGGCCCACTGGTCTCGTGGGGCTTCGGGGTCGATGCCGTAACTTTGTAGAGCGGCGCGGCCTCCGGCGAACAGCCAGTCGGTGCCGGCGGCACGTTCGCCGGACAGGGCGTCGAGCATGGTGCTTTCGTGGTTGCCCATCAGGTTGACCATATCCATTCCGGGGATGGGGCAGCCGTCGATGAGGCGGGCGACGACGCCGGCGGTGTCGGCGCCTCGGTCCACATAGTCGCCGATGTGGAGCAGGAGGGCGGAGGAGATCGGGCGGGTGGCGAGGTCGTCCGCGATGGTGTCGTGCAGGTTGGCGAGTTGCCGAGCGCAGCCGTGGATGTCACCGATGGCGTATATGCGGCGGCCCGGTGGCAGGGCGGCGGGCGCGGGAGAGAGTTCGATCATTGCGCATTGGGGTTACAGGGCTATCGGGCTTGGCGCAACTCGGACGGAATGGTGGGGTTGATGTGGGGCTTGCGGCGGTTGCTGCGTCGCTTATGGGGTGGGTGGCGGCCGGGTTTTCAGCGCGGTTTGTGGCCTCAGAATCGGCATTTGATTACTTGCGAACGCCCGGCGTCGCGTTCCGCCATGTCATGGCGCATCGGGAAGCTTGAGACCTGGGAGCGGATATCGACTTATGTCGCAGGTTCTCTACGGGCGAGGGTCGCAAACAGCTCCTCCTGGGCCGACAACCCGCCCTTGTGCAGGACCAGCCACATCGCAGACCGAGCGGTTTTCTCGCGCAGGGGCCGGTAGATGACGCCACCGACGTTGATGCTCTGCATGGAAGCGGGGACGAGAGCAACACCGAGGCCAGCTGCCACGAGAGCGATGATCGTCGGTGTTGCCTGGGCCTCCTGCGCCACGCGCGGCGTGAAGCCCGCCTGGCGACAGAGCGCCATGATCTGGTCGTACACCCCGGTCCCGACTTCGCTCGGGTACATCACGAAGACTTCGTCTGCCAGCGCCGAGATGGAGAGCGCGCGTCCGGGTGCGCTCAGCTTATGTTGGGGCGGAAGCACCGCCACCAGCGAATCCTCGAACAAGTGGATCGCCTGCAGCGTGGAGGGCAGAGCGGGACGGTCAGGGCTGCGGACAAAGGCGACCTCCAGCCGTCTTTCCAGAAGGGCGGTCAATTGCTGTTGCGTCGCTAACTCCTGTAGCTGCAGGCGTATCTCCGGCAGGTGACGGCGATACGCGTTGATGAGCTGCGGGATGACTCCGCTGAACATGGCGGAGGCAGTAAACCCTATACGAAGTTCTCCCAGTTCGCCGCGCTGCGCGCGTAGTGCCACCGTGGCTGCCCGCTCCGCCTGGGTCAGGAGCGCGCGTGCTTCCGGTAGCAAGGCCTTGCCGGCAATGGTCAGTTCCACACGCCGGTTGGTGCGAGCAAACAGGCGCGCGCCCAATTCGTCCTCCAGAACGCGGATTTGCTGGCTCAGCGGTGGCTGGGCCATGCCGAGTCGCTGCGCCGCCCGGCCGAAATGCAGCTCCTCCGACAGCACGACAAAATAGCGGATGCGGCGAAGGTCCTTCATCGGCGGCTGCATATCATCCTGGCTGGAGATCAGTCATATGCAATGAGTATCAATAGGGGCCAAACCGATATTGGACTCCGACAGGGGCCAAGTCCATTTGCACGGCGTAGAGGCAATTTCTGGTTGGACCTGGCAAGATGCGAGAGACGAATGCGGAGACGCCAGGAGAGGCGGCACTTCAGGAGGTCGTCGAGAAAATCGAGCACGGCACACGGGCCTTCCTGCACACGAACCTCGCCCTGTTCGCCGCTGGTTTTGCGACTTTTGCCCTGCTCTACTGCGTGCAGCCGCTCATGCCGCTGTTCTCAGCCGAATTCGGGGTCAGCGCGGCAGGCGCCAGCCTAGCCCTGTCGCTTTCCACAGGACTGCTCGCGGTTTCGATGCTGGTGGCAGGGGTGGTCTCGGAAGTCGGGGGGCGCAAGCCGATCATGGTGGCGTCGCTGCTGTTGTCGGCCATCCTCACCATCATCTGCGCCACGGTGCCCCAATGGTGGATGTTGCTTTTCGTCCGAGCGCTGACGGGCCTGGCGCTTAGTGGGCTGCCGGCGGTTGCGATGGCCTATGTGGGCGAGGAGATGCATCCTCGGTCGCTCGGCCTCGCCATGGGCCTGTATGTCGGGGGCACCGGCCTGGGCGGAATGGCCGGACGCCTGCTGACTGGGATTGTCACCGATATTTTTGGCTGGCGGGCGGCGGTGACGCTGATCGGACTGCTTGGGGTGATGTGTGCTGCGATCCTGTGGTGGAGCCTGCCGGCATCCCGCCATTTCGTCCGCCGCGAGCCACGCCTGAGGCCCTTGATCCGGGCCTTCGGCACCCATTTCCGAGACCCTGTCCTGCCGCTGTTGTTTGTCGAAGGCTTCCTGCTGATGGGCAGCTTCGTTACGGTCTACAACTACGTCGGCTATCGTCTGCTGGCACCGCCGTTCTCCCTGTCGCAGACGGAAATTGGTTTGATATTCTGCGTCTATCTTTGCGGCATCGTCAGTTCGGCCTGGGTAGGCAGCCTGTCAGGGTGGTTCGGCCGCAAGGCGATGCTACCGACCACCCTGGTGCTGATGCTGGCTGGAATGATCATGACGCTATCGGGTCAGCTTTGGCTGATCGTGATCGGGATCGCGGTGCTGACGTGTGGGTTCTTTGGCAGTCATTCGGTGGCGAGCGCGTGGGTGGGCGCGCAGGCGCGAACCAGCAAGGCGCAGGCGTCGTCGCTTTATCTTTTCGCCTATTATCTGGGATCGAGCATCGTCGGTTCGCTCGGCGGCGTCTTTTGGAACCTGGGCGCCTGGCCGGGAGTCATCTGCATGACCAGTGTGTTATTGTTGGTAGCCATCATGATCGCGCTACGACTGCGTTTCCTGCCCACAGGATATTCGATCGGCAAACAGAAGACGCAAATGAGTCCTACAGGGTAAGAAAATGGTGGCGATGGGCTGGCTCTGTTTCTGCTA
>JAQGHW010000170.1 GCA_028291505.1 Rhodopila sp.
GGGCGGTATCCCGGTGATCAAGGCACTGCGGGAGGGCCTGTCGGGCAACCGGATCAGCGCCGTTGCCGGGATCCTGAACGGCACCTGCAACTACATCCTGACCCAGATGCGGGAACGGGGGCGGGAGTTCGGCGAGGTTCTGGCCGACGCGCAAAAGCTGGGCTACGCCGAGGCCGACCCCAGCTTCGATATCGACGGCATCGACACGGCGCATAAGCTGGCAATCCTGGCGGCTTTGGCGTTTGGCCGGCCAGTGGCGTTCGAGGATGTGCACGTGGAGGGCATCCGTCGCATCTCCGCTGTCGATATCGCCTTCGCCACCGAACTTGGGTATCGCATCAAGCTGTTGGGGATCGCGCGGCAAACCGAGGCCGGGATTGAAACTCGGGTCCACCCCTGCATGGTGCCGCAGACCGCGCCGATCGCCAGGGTGGATGGGGTATTCAACGCCGTTGTGGCCGAGGGCGATTTCGTTGGCCGGGTGATGCTGGAAGGGCGCGGGGCAGGGGCCGGTCCGACGGCCTCCGCCGTGGTGGCCGACCTGATCGACATTGCGCGGAACCGGATGACGCCGGTCTGGGGGGCGGCCGGCGCGGCGCTATCGACTGCCCCGGCGGTGCCGATGAGCAGCCATGTCGGGCCGTATTATCTGCGCCTGATGGTGGTGGACCGGCCCGGCGTGATCGCCGACGTGACGGCGATCCTGCGCGATATGGGTGTGTCGCTGGAGTCGATGCTGCAACGGGGTCGCAGCCCGGGTGAGGCGGTGCCGGTAGTCCTGGTAACGCACGAAACGAAGGAGAGTGCCATGCGCGCCGCACTGGACCTGATCGGGGCGCTGCCGACAGTAATGGAAGAGCCGACGCTGATCCGCATCGAGGTCGGCTAGGTCTGTGGGAGCGGCGTGGTGAGGTGAGCAATGGCTGAGACAAGTCAGGCAGTCGTCTTGGGTATCGTCGGCCTTGCAGGTGTTGGAAAATCCCAGGCGGTTCAAATAGTGTCCGAGTGGGCCGACTTTGAGATGATCTATTTTGGCGGCGTCGTATTGGATGAAGTCAAGCAAAGGGGACTTGAGCTTACGCCCCTGAACGAATCTATAGTAAGGGAAGGGCTGCGTCAGGAATTCGGCATGGATGTAATGGCCCAAAAGTCTCTACCGACCATATTGGGCGCCGTTGCATCATCAAGACACGTTCTGATAGATGGGTTGTACAGTCAGTCGGAATACGTGCTTCTGAAGCGCCATCTTGGCGATCGGCTCAAGACGATTGCGGTTCATTCCAATAAATCCATCCGCGCCGAGCGGCTGGCGCGTCGCCCGATGAGACCGTTGACAATACAGGAGATGGACCTCCGGGATGAGAAGGAAATCGCGCTGCTGGAGAAAGCCCCACCGATCGCACTCGCGGATTTTCATGTCTTGAACAATGCTGACATAGATTCGTTCGCGATCGCCCTACGATCATGTTTACTTCGGATTTTTCCAAAATCCTAGGGTGGAACGTTGACCCTTCCCGACGCGGCTCTTGATCGCGACATGCTGGTGCAGGGGATAACGGTATCACGGTAAGCTGACATAGATCTTCTCCGCGACCGCCGGGTTCTCGGCGATTTCCGTGTTTACGGCGGTGGGGAAGCAAGCACACCACCTCGTTGGTCGTAACAGTGCTGTCCGGCGTCCGCATTAGAGCACTTTCACCCTGACTGCGCAGGGTGAAAACGCTCTATCCTTTTGTTTGATCGCATGATTCACACGCTACGAACGTTCCGCTCAGCGTGATCATGCTCTAAACGCAGAGATCGCCGAAGAACCCGGAACTCGCGGAGATCATGTGATGCGGTTCGGCGACCTTCGCTCGTTTATCGCGATGCGGTGACGGGGCGGCCCCGACGGGCAATTTGCTCTTCGGCCCGCCCTGACTACACTCCCGCGATCCGGCGAGGGAACAAACCCATGGACTTTCAAATCAATGCCCAGCAGCGGGAGATGATCGCCTCCGTGCGGTCGCTCGCGCAGACCGAGTTCAAGGCCAACGCCATGCGCTGGATGGACGGCACATTCCCGTGGGAGAACATGAAGAAGCTCGCGGACCTCGGCGTGCTCGGCATGTCGGTGCCGGAGGAATATGGCGGGCTGGGCCTGCCGATCCTGGATACCGCGTTGATCCTCGAAGAGATCGCCAAGGTCGATTACGTCACCGCCATGGCGGTGCTCGGCGAGGCTGGCGTTCAAACCAGGGTCATTGCTCGCTATGCCCCGGCCTCGATCCGCGAGCGTATTCTGCCGCAGGTGGTAACCGGCGATTGCATCCTGGCGGTCTGCATGACGGAGCCCCATGCCGGGACCGACGTCGCCAACTATCGCACCAACGCGAGGATCGTCGGCGACCGGGTGATCCTGAAGGGAACCAAGACGCTGATCAGCCGAGCGCGAGAGGCGGGGATGTTCGTGGTGTTTACTCGGGTTGATGGGAAGCCCGGCCGCGAAGGTATCGGCTGCGTCCTGCTGGAGCCGAACACTCCTGGTTTCGAGGTGACCGGCACGTACCACACGATGGGCGGCGAAAACCTGCACGAGATCCAGTTCAACGACTGTGAACTGCCGCTGGAGAATCTCGTTATTCGAGAGGACGGATTTCGCAAGCTGCTTACGGCGTTCAATACGCAGCGCTGCCTCAATCCCTCGATCTCGCTCGGCCTGGCCGAGGGGGCGTTTGACGAGGCCGTAAACTATGTGCGTGAACGGACCATTTTCAATAAGCCGATCGCCGATTTTCAGGGCATCCGCTGGAAACTTGCCGACATGTTCAAGGACATCGAGGCGGGGCGCGGCATCCTCTATCGCGCCTGCCTGACCGCCAATCCATTT
>JAQGHW010000196.1 GCA_028291505.1 Rhodopila sp.
GACCTACACGTTCAAGCTGCGGCAAGGCGTTCATTTCCATAACGGAAAGCTGATGACCTCGGCCGATGTGGTCGCCTCGTTTGACCGGTACTCGAAGGTGGGCAACCAGCGCAGCACGCTGACCAACGTCGATCGCTGGGATGCGCCGGATGCCGCCACCTTCGTGATACACATGAAGAAGATCCAGCCTACGTTCATTGAGGCGTTATCATCCTTCAGCGTGCCTATCGTTATCATCCCGGCTGAAAGTCGCGACGTTCCCGCCCAGCAATTGACCCAGCCGATCGGCACTGGACCGTACCAACTGGTTGAATCCATTCCGGGCAGCGCGGTAAAACTCAAACGCTTCGATGGATACAAACCGAACACGAGCTTTCAGGAGCGCACAGGTTTCGGCGGCTACAAGCAGGCCTGTTTCGATACGGTGACATTCCGGATCGTGACTGAGCCGGGCGCCCGCGTCGCCGGCCTGCGCACGGGTGAGTTGCAAGGCGTCGAGGATCTGCCGGCGAAGACCGTGGCGGATCTGAAGCAGGATACCAACATCACAATCCTGCCGTTGAAGAACTGGTGGGTCCAGATCGCCAATCCCAACATCTCGAATCCGCCCACCGACAAGCTGCTGGTGCGCAAGGCGATCCAGGCTGCCCTCGACATGGATGAGATCATGGACGCGGCGTCCGATGGCAACTACCAATTGAACGTCGGCTTCCAGTATCCAAACCAGCCCGATTATACCAACGCCGGCAAGGAGACATACAATCTGCATGACGCGGATCTGGCCAAAAAATACCTCGCGCAGGCCGATTATCAGGGGGAGCCTGTGGTTCTGCTGACCAACAAGGATTATCCGCCGATGTATAACTCGGCGCTGGTCATGCAGCAGCAGCTTCAGGCGGTCGGCATCAACGCACAGATGAAGGTCGTCGACTGGCCGACATCGGTGCAGATGGCGCTGAATACCACCGAAGGCTGGAATTTTCATTTCACCGGGTGGGGCACACAGCCCGCGCTTGGTGGCTTGGCAACGATGCAGTTCCTGGTGCAGCCGAACGCCACCTACAAGCCGGTCGATGGCAAGGACGATCCCGATGTGCTGGCGGCGTGGGACGATATGAATACTCTGCCGACGCCGGAGGGAAGACAAGAAGCCTTCGCCCGCATGCAGAAGCTGGTGTTGGAGCGTGTGTATGCGATCCCGTTCGGCTCCTTCACCAAAGTCCAGGCTGTCCGCTCCAACGTACAGGGTTTCGAACCGTTCCGTATCCCACGGATGTCCAACGTCTGGTTCAGTCATTGACCCCCACCTGATCGGCGACCCCGGATGGGCGCTATTCTCGTGCGTAGGTTGGCTGGCGCCGTGCCGATCCTGCTGATCGTCAGCCTGATCACGTTCGGCATGATCCATCTGATCCCGGGCGATCCGGCCGTGGCCATTGCCGGCATGTCCGCGACGGCCGAACAAGTCGCCAACATCAGGCGCGACCTTGGCCTCGATCAGCCGTTGCTATCCCAGCTATTCGACTGGTACGCCAACCTGCTGCGAGGCGATCTTGGCAGGTCGTTACTTTTAGGTCAGCCGGTGGTTCAGGCCACGATGCTCAGGCTGCCGGTCACTTTGGCATTGTCCGCCTACGCGCTGGTGCTGACCCTGCTGATTGGCCTGGTCAGCGGGGTCATTGCAGCGCTGCGACAGAACACCTGGATCGACCAGGTAGCCATGGTGCTCGCAATGCTCGGCATTTCACTACCGAGTTTCTACATCGGCTTGCTTATGATCATCCTCTTCGCGGTCGATCTCCGTTGGTTGCCGACCGGCGGCTACGTCGCATTCACCGCTGACCCGATCGGGTGGCTTGCTACATCCACCATGCCGGCGGTCTCGCTGGCCCTGCTGTTGGCGGGACTGCTGGCACGGATCACCCGGTCGACGATGCTGGAGGTCCTGCGCCAGGACTATATCCGTACGGCGCGGGCCAAAGGACTGCCGAACCGCACCGTCGTGGTGAAGCACGCGCTGGCCAATGCGCTGATCCCGATCGTTACCGTTGTCGGGATCATTGTCAGCTTGCTGATCTCCGGTTCGGTCGTGGTGGAGACGCTGTTCTCGATCCCGGGGATCGGGCAGTTGCTGACCCAGGCGGTGCTTAATCGCGATTATCCGATGGTGCAGGGCGGCCTGCTGATCACCACCGCGCTGCTGGTGTTGGTCAACATTGGCGTCGATGTCTGCTACGCCATGCTGGATCCTCGGGTGCGTTATGACCGAACGTAAGCGCGCGTCGCCGTTCCGGACCGCGATGCGGCGTCTGCTGCATCATCGGTTGTTCATCCTGGGATGTGTGCTGTTTGGGATCGTTCTGTTTGTGGCGATCGCCGCGCCGCTGATCGCGCGGGTCGATCCAAACAAGTTGGCGATGCGTGCGAAGTTTCGCCCTCCGGGAGCTGATTTTATTTTCGGCACGGATAATTTCGGCCGCTCGCTGTGGTCCAGGGTGGTGTGGGGCGCGCGGCTTTCAGTGTTGATTGGTGGGGCGGTGGTGGCGATCAACGCCGTCCTGGGAACCGCCATCGGTGCCGCGGCTGGCTACTTCCGGCACCTGGACAATGGGCTGATGCGAATCAACGATGCGTTGATGGCGTTTCCTGCCGTCCTGCTGGCAATCGCCGTCACCGCGGTGCTGGGTCCCTCGGTCAACGACGTGATCATCGCGCTGGCGATTGTCTATACACCCCGCACCGCCCGAATTGTCCGATCGTCGGTGATCGTGCTGCGCGAGATGGAATATGTTCAGGCGGCGAGGGCCGCCGGCGCCGGGCACTGGCGCATCCTGCGTCACCACATTCTGCCGAATGCGATGGCCCCGCTGATCGTGCAGCTTTCTTTCCTGTTCGCCTATGCGGTGTTGACGGAGGCGACGTTGTCGTTTCTGGGCGTTGGTGCCGTGCCGCCGACGCCTACCTGGGGAAACATCATGGCGGAGGGTCGGCAATACATGACCGACGCGCCCTGGATCATTACAATACCCGGCGCCGCTCTTATGATCACGGTCCTTGGTCTGAACCTGCTGGGCGACGGTCTTCGCGATGTATTGGATCCCCGATTGAGAATTCAGCAATGAGTCTGTTGACCGTCAGCGACCTCACCACGTCGTTCCAAACGGGCGGCGGCGAAGTCACGGCCGTAGAGAACGTGTCGTTCAGCCTTGAGAAGGGGGAAATTCTCGGCATCGTCGGTGAATCCGGCAGTGGCAAAAGCGTCACCGCGCTGGCCATCATGGGCCTGCTGCCGCGTCCCCCGGCCCGCATCCGTGGCGGCAGCATCCAATTTGAGGGGCAGGACCTTCTGAAGCTATCCGACCGTTCGATGCAGCGCCTGCGCGGCCCTGGCATCGCAATGGTCTTCCAGGAACCGATGACCTCGCTGAACCCGGTGTTCACGGTTGGCGAACAGATCATGGAGACGATCCGAGCGCACGAGAACCTGTCGCAGAAGGATAGTTTTGGTCGTGCAGTCGAGATGCTGGAAAAGGTCGGCATCCCATCCGCCAGCAGCCGAATGACGGACTATCCGCATCAATTGTCCGGAGGACAGCGCCAGCGGGTGATGCTGGCCATGGCGCTTGTTTGCCGGCCGCGCCTGCTGATCGCGGATGAACCGACAACCGCGCTGGATGTTACCATTCAAGCCCAGATTCTCGAACTGCTGATGGATTTGCGGGACGAATTCGGCATGGCGATCATGATGATCACGCACAATATGGGCGTCATCGCCGAAACTGCCGACCGCGTCCTCGTCATGTATGCTGGCCGTGTCGTCGAACAGGCTCCGATTAGCCGGCTGTTTGATCATCCGTTGCATCCTTACACGCGCGGGTTGCTGTCCTGTGTGCCGACGCTGGATCAGGACCAGGAACGATTGATCGCCATTCCGGGCAGTCTGCCCGAACCGTCGCGGCGCCCGCCTGGATGCCGGTTTTCATCGCGCTGCTTATCTGCGGTGCCGGCCTGCAGTGAGGCAATTCCGGCTCTGGAGACGTTTGAACCGGGCCACGCCGCCGCCTGTATCCGCATCAGGGATATCGCCTGATGGTCAGCCTCTCTCATGCCCAGGAACTCAGGAAACGGCCGCTTCGCCCCGCTGCCCAGGGTTTCAACCCAAATCGCGGTAGAGCCTCCTCGGCCAAAGCGGAGATTGCTGGCTGATGATGCCCTTGCTGGAAGCCAACGGCCTGACAAAGCACTACGAGGTCGAAACAGGCGGGTTTTTCCGCCGAACCAAAACCGCCTTGCGCGCCGTGGACGGCGTGGACCTGACGATCGAGCCTGGCGAAACGCTGGGTCTGGTCGGCGAATCCGGATGCGGCAAATCGACGCTTGGCCGTTTGTTGATCCGGCTGGTCCCGGCGACCGCTGGCCGCGTCATCTTCGATGGCACGGAGATCACCGAACTCAGCCCCAAAGCGCTTCGGGCTGTTCGGCGGGGGATGCAGATCGTCTTCCAGGACCCGTTCGGAGCGCTCAATCCGCGGATGTCGGTCGAAGAGACGGTCATGGAGCCGTTGCTGATCCATGGCAGCCGCCGCAACGCCGCGGCCCGTGAGGCGGTCGCGCGGATGCTCGAGATGGTCGGGCTGCCGAATAGCGCTCGGTACCGGTTTCCGCACGAATTTTCCGGCGGTCAGCGACAACGGATCGGGATCGCGCGAGCGCTGATCCTGCGGCCGAAACTGGTGGTCTGCGATGAGCCGGTGTCGGCGCTCGATGTCTCGGTGCAGGCGCAGATCGTCAACCTTCTGTCCGACCTGCAAGCCGAGTTGGGTCTTACCTATCTGTTCATTGCCCATGACCTTGGGGTCGTGAAACACATCTCCACTCGCGTAGCTGTGATGTATCTGGGAAAGATAGTTGAGGTCGCTGACAAGCGATCGCTGTACGCGCGTCCGCTGCACCCGTATACACAGGCCCTTCTGGCGTCCGTGCCGATAACGCATCCGGCGCAGCGCAAGCGCGGACCCACGCGTGAAACCCGCATCACAGGGGATATTCCAACGGCGTTGGCGCCGCCTTCGGGATGCCGGTTCCATACACGCTGTCCGCACGTGATGCCGGTCTGCCGAACCGAAGAGCCGGCGATGCGCACCGGCGAGGACGGCCACCAGGCTGCGTGCCACCTCGTTCCGGGGTGAACCGGACGTCCGTTCGTTCGTTTCCATCGCTTGCAAGAGGAACGAAGAGACCCCGGACGAGCACGGCGCGGACCGCTTCGGCGGCACACGGTCCGGCAAGGAGAATATCGAGAAGACAGCCGACAAGCCGTCCGCTGATGTGACAACCTCGGTCCATCCCACTATCGTTTGATCGTGGGATGGGAGAGCACCAATGATCATCGAAGTCCGGACGTATCAGTTGAAGCCAGCCTCTGTTGTCGAGGTCGAAAAGCGCTTTGGGGAGGCTCTGCCGGCGCGGGAGAAACTGTCGAAGTTGGCCGCGTTCTGGCACACCGAGGTCGGTGCGCTGAATGAAATAACCCATGTCTGGACCTACGATACTTTCGAGCAGCGGATGGCGGTCCGAGCCGAGGCGGTGAAGACCGGGATCTGGCCGCCAAAGATCGGCGAATTCGTCATGTCCATGCAGAGTGAGGTCTTTCTTCCGGCGCCGTTCTCGCCGGCGCTGGAGCCGCGCCAGGTCGGACCGCTGTTCGAGATCCGGTCGTATACGTTGGCACCCGGGGCCGTGCCCGGCATGATCGAACGCTGGGCCGCGAAGATCGATGAACGTGTCAAGCTGTCGCCGTTGGTCGGCGCCTGGTATTCGGAGTTCGGCGCGCTCAACAAGTGGGTTCACATCTGGGCGTACAAAGACGCAGCCGAACGCCAGCGGATCCGTTCGGACGCCGTTGCCCGCGGCATCTGGCCGCCCGGTGGTGCCGCCACCGGCGCGTTATTGAAGCAGGAAAACAAGCTGGTGATGCCAGCATCCTTCTCACCGCTGAGATAGCCGTCATGAAGGTCGGAACAGCACTCAGCATCCTCGCCCAGCCCGGGCGCCCGGATGCCGCCCTCTTCAACGAACACATGGTGCTCGGAGATCTGGCGGAGCCGCTGGGTTTCGATTCCTTGTTCGCGTTGGAGCATCACTTCACCGGCTACTCCATGTCGCCGGCGCCGCTGCAACTGTTAAGTTATTACGCTGGCCGTACCAAACGGATCACCCTGGGGACCTGCGTGATCGTGCTGCCCTGGCACGACCCGATACGCGTGGCCGAACAGATCGCGCTGCTGGACGTCATCAGCGGTGGGCGCACGCTGATGGGTTTTGGCCGTGGCGCCGCGACCGCCGAATACGAAGGGTTCCGCATTCCGATGGAGGAGGCGCGGCCTCGTTTCGTCGAATCGGCCCAGTTGATCATCAAGGCGCTGAGCAACGAATCGTTTGAGTGGGACGGCGAATTCTACAAGATCCCCCGCGTATCGATCCGGCCGAGGCCTATTTCCAACCCGGAACGGCGTTTCTACGCGTCCTCGGTCAGTCCGGAATCAGCCGAGGTCATGGCGAAGCTGGGATTTGGGCTGTTGATCGTAATGCAGAACGAATGGCCCAAGGCGGCCGAGGACGTGCATCGGTACCGCGAGATGGTCCAAAGTGTTGGCCACACGCCGCGGCCGCCAATCATCCTGACGAACGTAGCGTGCGCGCCCACCCGGGAGGAGGCGCGCGAGTGGGCCATGCGCTACCTGAGTGAAAAATGGGATTCCATCGATAACCACTACCATTTCTCCGACGGCCATCTGGGCGCGGTGAAAGGCTACGAGTCCTACGGCAAGCTCGCGAAGACCTACACGAAGATGAAGGATGCGAGCTACCGCGCCAAGGCCACGGACTTCTATCTCAGTATCCAGATCGTTGGGACGCCGGACGACTGTGTCCAGCAGATCGCTGAGCTACGCCGCCTGACCGGAATGGACCATCTGGTGACCGAGTTCTCGTTCGGTAGCATGCCGCATCATTTGGCGGAGCTGAATATGCGGCTTTTCGCGGAACAGGTGATGCCGGTGTTGCAGCGGGACGCGGCGTTCCTGGGCGTTGTCGATCCGAAGGCGCAGAAGGCGCAGGCGGGCGACGACCGGTTGTTCGTGCCCGCCTGACTTTGCGTCAGACGGCTTCCGCCATCCTGTTCGCCTCGATCCTCTGGCGAGCAGCCTCACGCCGCTCATCGAATTTCGCCAGGCGGCGGCGGGGATTGGGGTGGGTTTCGTTCTCTGCCTCGCCCGGGCGCTTCTGCGATCCGGCCCAGCCATGTGCCGCGATGTCAAAGATGATCTTCGACAGGTCGGTGTGCTTGACCTCGTAACCGTCGGGATTGCTCGGGTCGCCCATGATCCAGGTGCCCCCCGCTGCCCGTGCCTGCTCGCCCGATACGATAACGTCGTCCACCCAGAAGCCGATATGATGAATGCCGACGAAATCGGCGCCGGTGCCCTGCGATGCCTCGTCGGACTTGAAATGCAGGATCGCCAGATTGACCACGCCGTCGGTCAGGAAAACGCCTTCCGCGAGCGGCCCGTCGATTTCCGCCACTTCCTCAAGCCCGACAGTTGCCTTGTAATATTCGGCCGTTTCCCACGGATCGGCGACACTCAAAGCAACGTGACGTAGATATCCTTTGCTCTTCACGGTCATGGCTTGGCTCCCTCGGTTGTTATCGAGGGTTGAGTGTGACTCAACGACCGGCCACAGGGCAAGTTTTTGCGGCGGTTGGTGTCGCGGCCCACCCTATGCAGGCGCCGGCGATCAAGCTCCGCGAAGATGACGTGACCGCCGCGAGATGGTCGACGGTCCGAATCGGCAACTGGATGTGCGCGGTCGAGATCTACGCCTGTTTCCGCTCGATCAGGCTGCGGCGAATTTTGCGCCCGCGCTGCACCTTGTCCTCGATATAGGCGGCGTCGCCCCAACGGACCGCACGAGCCATCGCCTGTGCGTCCTCCATGAAGCGCTGCAGCATCTCCAGCAGTGCTTCGCGGTTATTGAGGAAAATGTCCCGCCACATCACCGGGTCGGAGGCGGCGATGCGGGTGAAGTCGCGGAAGCCGGAGGCGGCGAAGTTGACAACCTCTTGTCGGCTTTCATCCGCGAGATCGTCTGCCGTGCCGCAGATCGTGAAAGCGATCAAATGCGGCAGGTGCGAAACGATTGCCAGCACACGATCATGGTGGCTCGGTTCCATCCGCTCGGTTTGGGCCCCGCAACGTTGCCACAGCGCCTCGATCTTGCTGATTGCCGCTTCATCCGTGCCGGGAACGGGGGTCAGCAGCGTCCATCGCCCCTCGAACAGTTCGACGAACCCGGAATCAGGTCCGGAATGCTCCGTCCCAGCAATGGGATGCGCGGGCACGAAATGCACTCCGGCCGGGACCAGCGGGCCGACGTCGCGGATCACCGACTGCTTGGTCGAACCCACATCGGTCAGCACGGCACCGGGCGCCAGATGAGGGGCTATGCGCGCGGCCAGATCGGCGAATGCTCCGACGGGCGCGCACAGCATGACACAGTCCGCGTCCTTCACGGCTTTGGCCGGATCGAGTTCCACCCGATCGGCGATACCAAGCTCCATCACCCGGTCGAGTGTCTTCTGGGTCCGGGCATTGACGATGATTTCCGTCGCGATGTCGCCGCGTTGCCGGGCTATGCGCGCGACCGATGATCCGATCAGCCCGACACCCAGAAGTGCAAGTCGCTGGAAAACCGGATCAGCCACGAGACCGCCGCATGAATTCCGCGAAAGCGTCGACAACGAGACCGACTTCCTCGGCCGTTCCGACGGTCACACGCAGGCAATGCGGCAGGCCATAACCGCCGACCTTGCGCACGATGATGCCGCTGGTTCGCAGGAACGCATCCGCGGCATTCGCGGTCTCGATCGTTCCCAGGTCCACCAGGACAAAATTGCCCTCGCTGGGCCAGACTTTCAGGCCCGCCGCCTCGACCCCGGCGGACAGCTTCGGGCGATACTCGGCGTTGTGCGCGCAGCCTTTCTCCACCCAGCCGGGTTCGGCCAAAGCGGCGATGGCGGCGGCCTGGGCGGCGACGGACACGTTGAAAGGGCCGCGCACCCGGTTCAACACATCGACGACGGTGGGCGGGGCGTAGCACCAGCCAATGCGCATGCCGCCGAGGCCGTAGATCTTGGAGAACGTGCGTGTCATCACTGTGTTGCCGGTCGCGTCCACCAGCCTGGTGCCGGCATCGTAAGCTGGATGGGTAACATACTCGGCGTAAGCGGAATCGAGCACCAGCAGGACTTCGGGTGGTAGCGCTGCTCGAAAGCGGGCAACTTCCTCGGCCGGCAGCATGGACCCGGTCGGATTGTTCGGGTTGGCCAGGAAGATCAACCGTGTGGCGGGGGAAACCGCTGCCAGCATCGCGTCGAGGTCAGCGGTCAGATTCCGTTCCGGAACCTTGATGACGCGGCTACCCGCATAGATTCCGGCAATGTAATAGATCGAGAACCCATGCGCCGACATGATGATGTCGCGACCGGGACCGCCATAGGACAGGCAGAACTGGTAGAGCAGGTCGTCCGATCCGGCGCCGCACACGATGCGCGTAGGATCCAGACCCCAGCGTTTGCCGATAGCCGCACGTAGCCGGTCGGCTCCGCCGTCGGGATAGCGATAGGCTTCCTCAGCGGCGGTGGCGATCGCCGCCCGGGCGGACGGTGGCACCCCGAACGCGCCCTCGTTCGAGGACAGCTTTACCGTCCGATTGGCGCCCGGCAATTCCGACTCGCCAGCGATATAGGGATGGATGGTAAGGATTTCCGGGCGGGGTGCGGGGCTGATCATCGAGCGCCCCCCGCGATCGGCACCGCGTAAATGCCGAGTACGATCGGGCGTCGCAGGACAGAGCCCAGATTGCTGAGCCGAAGATCATCATCGGAAAGATAGCCCTCGACCTCGACCAGCACGTTGGCGATCGGCGATCCCGGGTGACGCACCAGTACCATGGTCTGTGGTTTCAGACCTGCGCTCGAAAGCTCGCTTGATAGCCGAGCCCGGCTGACATCACTGTCGCACTCTAGACCAAGGAGCGATTGATCCTCCTCGCTGGCGTCCGCCGGTGTGGCTGCGACAACCAGCGCCTGTGCGATCGGCGCACCATCCGGGCGAGCTTTCCAGAACGGCAGGCGGCCGATAACGTGCAGCCGCGGTTCATGATGAAGCAGCGCCACCCACCAGTTGTCGCGCTCCGACGGGTACGGCAGTACCGCGACCGACGCGGCACCCTGGCTGACATCCACGAGCGCCTGACCGGCGCTTCCATATGCGCGCAACGGCGTCAGCGCCCCGAAATGCTCACGCGCCAACTGGGTCAACGGGACGCCCTGATCGCCATCGCACACGGCAACCGAAAACCCGCCCTGTATCGTTGTGGTGCCGGCCAGCAATTCACGCCAGATCCGAACCACGGCGATCGGCGGCAACGCCCCGTGATGACGACCCAGCAGCCGCCGGATGATCGAGGCCTCGCGCCCTGGCCGAAACGCCGCGGGCTTGCCGGAGCGGGCCACGTGTTCGACGATCTCGGCGCGTAGCATCAGCAAATCGTGGACGGCGTCGTCGATCTTGTCGAGTTCGGCCCGCAATGCGGGCAACCCACCGGTTCGCCAGCCATCCTGGGGAGAAGGTTCTTTGTCGCCGGAAGCAGGCGGGCCGGAAGCAGCAGACACCGGATCAGCGGTTGAAACGGATTGGGACATCATTTTCGCCGTGAGAGGGGTCGCAGACTTAGCGGATGCGCACCGGTCTGCAAACCCATTCGACCCCATTCGGCGATAATGGTCCATGCCACCCGTTGCGAGCGGCGCCGGTAGGTCCTATGCAATCGCCGCGATGGACCAGCCAGCCACACGCACGGACCCGGCCAATTCATCCGGCCATACCCACATCGCATTCGACGATGGGATTACGCTGGAATGCGGCACGCCTTTGCGGCGACATACGGTCGCATATCGGACCTATGGCACGCTGAACGCCGACCGCTCGAATGCGGTTCTCGTCTGTCACGCGCTGACCGGCGACCAATATGTAGCAGAGCCCCACCCGATCACGGGAAAACCCGGTTGGTGGGATACGGTTGTTGGCCCCGGACGGCCGGTGGATACGACGCGCTTTTTCGTCATCTGTCCGAACGTTCTCGGCGGCTGCATGGGAAGCACCGGGCCGCTCAGCAATCGGGAGCTGCCGGATGGAACCGTGATCGATGAACCCTGGGGCACCGAGTTTCCTCCGGTCACGATCCGCGACATGGTGCGTGCTCAAAAACGCCTGATCGAGTACCTGGGGATCGATCGGCTGTTCGCCGTCCTCGGCGGGTCGATGGGCGGGATGCAGGTGCTGCAATGGGCGGCGCTCTATCCCGATGCGGTCTTCGCGGCATTGCCGATTGCAACGGCGTCGTATCATTCGGCCCAGAACATCGCTTTTCACGAGGTTGGGCGGCAGGCAATCTTTGCCGACCCGGACTGGCAGAACGGGCAGTATTGGCGCAGCGGCCGCATTCCTGCCCGCGGCCTCGCGGTGGCGCGGATGTGCGCGCATATCACCTACCTTTCCGAGGAAGCGCTGACCCGCAAATTCGGCCGCCGTCTACAGAATGCGCCGAAGGACAGCACGGAGGCGATCAGCCTGTTCGGGGAAATGTTCGAGGTCGAAAGCTATCTGCGCCATCAAGGCAGCACCTTCGTCCAGCGGTTCGACGCCAACAGCTATCTGACGATCACGCGTGCGATGGATTATTTCGACCTTGGCGCCGACTGCGGCGGCGACCTGGCGACTGCGTTCAAGGGGTCACGCACGCGGTTTCTGCTGGCATCGTTCACCTCCGACTGGCTGTTTCCGACTACGCAAAGCCGGTCCGTCGCGCGGGCGCTCAACCGCGCTGGCGCCAATGTGTCGTTCGTCGAATTTCCCACCGACAAGGGTCACGATGCCTTCCTGCTGGAGGAGCCGGATTTCCACCGCGCGCTGGCTGGCTTCCTGCGCGGTTGCGCGGTTCATGCCGGTCTGGAAACGGGCGAATGAGCACCCTCGACCCGGTTCGTTTCCTCACCAAGAACATGCGGGTCGACCTGGCGCTGATCGCCGGCATGATCGCGCCGGGAACCCGCGTGCTCGATATCGGCTGTGGGGACGGGGCGCTGATCGGCCATTTGTTTCAGACCAAGAGCTGCGACGCGCGCGGCATCGAGATCGACATGGATGAGGTCACGCGGGCGGTCGCGCATGGCCTGCCGGTCATGCACGGCGACGCCGACATCGACCTTGCACATTATCCCGACAGCGCATTCGACTACGTCGTCCTGTCCCGCGCTTTGCAGGCGGTGGAGCGGCCGCGCGCGGTGCTGCGGCAGATGCTGCGGATCGGCACGCGTGCCATCGTCAGCTTCCCGAATTTCGGCCACTGGCTGGTGCGCTGGCAGCTTCTGTCCACCGGCCGGATGCCGATGACCGAGGCCTGGGATCGGCCCTGGCACGAAACCCCAAACATTCATCCATGCACGATCCGCGATTTCTTCGTCCTGTGCGAGGAAGAGGGTTACGTCGTGGAACGTTGGCTGGCCGCGGACGACGGCGGCCGACGCAGGCCGTGGCGCCGTTTATCGCGCATGGCGAACCTATTCGGGGAGCAAGGGCTGTTCTTGCTGAGGCACCGATAGGATCTTGGGCATGCCGCTAATCGGATCGCGGCGGCTGGGGGCGATTTCGGGCCGGCGATCCCGCCGCCAGTCGAGGCGGATTCGCCTCGCGGTCCTGATTTCCCTGCTGATTCATGTCGCCATCGGTGTCCTGTTGCTCGTGACGATCCGGCACGAGGGAAAGCCGGAACTGCTGCCGCCGCCTTCGGCGGTGACCATGCTGTTCGAAAGCGGCCGGAAGAACGGCCCGACGCTGCCAAACCCAGACCTCCAGGCGACGCCTTCAACGCCCCCGGTCCCTCCTTCGCCGCCGGTGGAGAAAAACCCACTCCCGACGCCACCTGTGCCGCCGCCCGCCGAATCGCCTGCACCACCGCCTCCGGCTGTCCCGACACCTCCGTTGCCGGCACCCGCCGAACCGCCGCCACCTCCGCTGCCGGCCCCGGCCGCGCCGCAGGCGGAAGTTCGGCCGCCTCCGGCGGAGAAGGCACCCCTCCCGCCGCCACCTCCGGCGGTCAAACTGCCACCGCGGCCCCCGGCCGTCCGGCCGCCTCCCAGGCAGCCTGCCCCGCCAAAGCCGTCGGATTTTCCGGCTCCGATGAACTTTACCTTCGGCACGCCTCACCTCGCATCGCCATCGCCTGCTCGGCCACGGTCCGAACCGCATATTCCCGGTACCATCGACATGTCGCTGGGGCCGGCGTCACGGGGGGCGGCCGACGCCACACCATTCGCCGACCGGAATGAGGAGGCGGAAGGCGCCGACTGGCGCAACGCCTTGAGCCGGTGGGTGGCCGATCACGCCTATTATCCCGAACAGGCGCGTCGGGACGCTGAGGAAGGCGATGCGAAGGTTCACGTCGTCGCGGAGCCGAACGGGCGCGTCAAAATGGTCGAGTTGGT
>JAQGHW010000221.1 GCA_028291505.1 Rhodopila sp.
GCCGAACGGTCCACCACGGCGCGCAACGACCGGCCGATCAGGCGCTGAATCTCCTGCGTGCGCCCCGATTGCTTGCCGCGCGCAGCCTCCCGGTCGCCTCGCGTATGGGTCGCCCGCGGCAGCATGCCATACTCGGCGGTCACCCAGCCCAGCCCGGTGTTACGCAGAAACGGCGGCACCCGGGTCTCGACGCTCGCAACGCACAGCACCTCGGTGTTGCCCATGCGGATCAGCGCGGACCCCTCGGCGTGCCGAGCAAACCCGGTGGCTATCGAAATCTCGCGAAGAGCGTCAGGGGTCCGGCCGGAGGGGCGCATGGTTCAAATCCTTGGGTGACGATTGCGGCGGACCATACAGCGTCACGGACGTGCCGCAACCATGCGACCCATCCGACAGATGTTCCCCGCATCGTCACGCCCCGCCCAACCACCAGCGAGGTGCCAACCCGAAACACCCCTCGCCACAACCGGGAAGCACCCTCACCAACCCACACCTCAGGGCGTGATTTCCGCCGCGTCGCAGGGTGCCGCGACAACCGCATCCGCTCCAACCTTGCCGCCCACGTAATCGTCGAGCCGCCCGTGAACCTCGCGATATTCCGGGCTGTCGATCTGTTCGCGGCACGTTCGCGTCATGCCCTCCAGACGCATCGGCAGACCGCTATTGTCCTCGATCAGCTTCTCCATTGCCGCGCTCGATTTCCGTCGCTGCGCCACAGAACGAGTCTGAAACCGCTGCTTGGCATCAGCAGAAAACGGGCACTGCCTCACCTTCTCCGTCAAAGCCTTGCGATACACGCGACCCGCGATGCCGTCGCCGCACGCATCGAATTCATAGAACGACGCCGCGTAGGCCTTGTCGAACGCATCGGTGCGTTCCAAAGCCGCCGGCTTGGGTGCGTCATCAGCTCTCGCGCCCGCCAAACCAATCGCGGCACCGCCCAGCAACAGCAGGCAGAACCAATGTCCCCGCATCACCACACCCTTACTTCTTCGCCGGCCCCACCGTCTTCAACGACGCCCCCACCGTCTTCGGCGGCCCCAACGTTGCAAGATAATGCGCGACCGCCGCGATATCGTCATCGCTCAACCCAGCCGCCGCCTCAGTCATCGCCGCAACCCCCACGCTCGGTCGCGTCACGGAACGATAATCCGTCAACGCCTTGACCAGGTAATCCTCACGCTGATCCGCGATCGCCGGGGCTGCCCGTTCGCCCCGGAAATCGTCCTTGTGACAACTGCTACAACGGTGATCCACCGCAACAGTCTTCCCTTTCGCCGTCAGCTCGGCGTTCGCCGCGCCGTCCGCCACCTTCGTATTATACGGCAGGCTATGGAAGTACGCCCCAAGATTGACGACATCCTCGTCACTCAGCTCCCCGACAATCGGCGCCATCGCCGGGTTCGGCCGCTGCCCCGAACGGAAGAACACAAGCTGCCACTGAATGAACTGATCCTGTTGCCCCGCGAGCGACGGTATGCCCGGCATTGACGACACGCCATTCTCACCATGGCAGGCCGCGCACACCTTGGCCTTTTCCTGCCCAGCCGCCACATCCGCGGCAGCATGGGCGCGTTGCGCTGGCAGCGAAACAATCGCCGCCAGCAGCACCATTCGAAGAAACTTCATCAGATAGCGACAACCTATTTCGCGTAGCTGATGCGATAGATCGCACCCGCCCAGTCATCCGAGATCAGCAACGATCCGTCCGACGCCTGCAGGATATCGTCCGGCCGCCCGAAATAGTCCCGGTCGCCCGTGATCCACCCGGTCGCGAAAACTTCCTGCTTCGCATGCTTGCCCTCCGCATCGACAACCACACGCTCGATACGCCCGCCCTGATACTTGTGCCGGTTCCAGGAGCCATGTTCGGCAATAAAGATATTGTTCTTATACTCAGCCGGAAACTGGCTGCCAGTATAGAACTTCATCCCAAGCGGAGCCACATGCGCGCCAAGATTTACCACAGGAGGGGTGAACTCGCTGCACTTGTGCCCCATCGCGAATTTCGGATCCGGTATGTTGCCTTGGTGGCAATGCGGGTAGCCGAAATCCTCCCCCATCCGGGTGATGTGGTTCAGCTTGTCGCTGGGCGTGTCGTCGCTCAGCCAGTCGCGCGCATTCTCGGTGAACCAGTAATCGCCGGACCTGGGATCAATATCCCCGCCAACGCTGTTGCGCACGCCAAGCGCCACGATCTCCGCCAGCCCCGACTTGAGGTCGACGTGCCGGATCTGAGACACGCTGGTAGGCGGAATGCCAACGTTGAACGGAGGTCCGAATGGAATATACACCCATCCGTTCTTGTCGGTAACAAGGTATTTCCAACCGTGCGCCGCGTATGACGGCATGTCGTCATAAACCACGACCGGGTCCGGCATTTTATCCAGGCTGGCCTCGGCGTTATCATACCGCAACAACTTGTTGACGTCGATGACATACAGCGCACCATCGCGGACGGCGATGCCGGTCGGCATGTTCAGGCCTTTGATGATGGTCTTGACCGTGCGCTTGCCGCCCTGATCGGTGATGGCATAGACATTCGTGGCCTGGAAGGAACCAACGAACAGCGTCCCGTTCGCACCCCACGCCATCTGCCTGGCCTGCGGCACGCCGCTGGCATAGAGTTCGATCTTGAAGCCCGGCGGCAACTTAATCTTCTTCAGATTGTCCTGCAGCTCAGCCGCCGTCGTCGGAATTGCCGGACCAACCGGCGGTGCCAGACCCTTCTGCGCTTCGGTTTCGTCGCCAAGGAACCAATCCGGCGGCGGATGCGCCCAGAACGAAGGCTTGCTCGAGTCGTAGCTTTTCAGGTCGGCGGCCGATGCCCCACCAAACGGCAGCGCCGCGGCAAACAGCAATGGCAACGCCGCGACCAAACCCGCTCGTAGTACTCTTGTTGTCATGAATCTTCCCTCCCGATCACTACTCAAGCATCCTCGCCTGGTGGACGCAAGAATCTTACACGCACTGCATCGATAGGCTCAACCCCACCGTGATCAGGTTCCCCTCCCGAAACATAGCCGAAACACGCCCGACCCTTGCCCCACGTCGCCCGTAGCAGCACTGCAATCTGGACAGCCGGCGCCCCGCCGCGTAACCCTGCAGATTACAATCATAAGAGGCCGCCATGCTGTTCGATTTCGCCGAAACCAAGACCGAAAATATATACAAACTGCTGACATCCACCATCGGACCGCGGCCGATCGCCTGGGTGACGACCCAGGACGTCGACGGCACCGTCAATGCGGCACCGTTCTCATTCTTCAACGCCATGTCCGGCAACCCCCCGGTGCTGGCATTCGGCATCGGCGGCCGCGGACCCGGCGACGTCAAGGACACCGGCGGCAACATCCGCCGCACCGGACAGTACGTCATCAACCTGGTCAGCTACGAACTCGCCGAACCCATGAACGTCACCGCCATCGACTTCCCGAAGGGTGTCAATGAGCTGAAGGAAGCCGGCCTCACCACATTGCCCTCACTGCACGTGAAACCACCCCGGATCGCCGAAGCGCCCGTATCATTCGAATGCGAGCGCCTCGTCATCGTCGATGTCGGCATCGACCGAGCCGTCGTGCTGGGAAAAGTACTGGCGATCTACGTGCGCGACGACTGCGTCCTCGACAAGGACCGTTGCTACATCGACACGCCGAAGCTGGACCTGATCGGGCGCCTGCACGGCGGCGGCTGGTATTCGCGCGTCACCGACCGGTTCGAGATCCCACGGATTCCCGTAGACGAATGGCCGGCCCGCAAAGCAAAAGCAGCCGAATAACCCCACTCTATTTGCGTCACCGCCAAGCTTGATTTGTGTCATGGCCGGGGTTGGCCCGGCCACCCACGTCTTTGTTTCAACTGTTGAAAACCCCGCCAAGCTACTCAGCCAAGACACCCCGGCGTTCAGGCAACCTTGCCCCGGTTCCGCCTGCGCGACGCCGCACCAGGCATCTCGGCCCGCTCGCCCAACCTTTTCCGGATGCCCTCAAGCCGGTGTGGGTCCACCACCAGCGGGGCATAGCCGAACGGCAGCCGGTTTCCAGGTAGCTTTCGACAGCAAGACCTTCCGCGAGCAGGATGTCATGACACGCCAGCTCGACATAGAAATAGGTCAGCCGCGACCGTCATCTGAGCGATGGTAGACCCGTTTTCCAGATGCTTGATAGGAACCAGCACATCGCCCGGCCGCCCATGTCTCTCAACTGCGCGCGGCCAGTCGCTCTGAAACATCAATAAACCGGTCGACAGGTAATCGCCACAAGGCGCGCCTCGATAAACCAATACGGGACCATAATATTCTACGCCCCGCCAGGCGTCGTGCGATGTGTCATACCGCAAGTCACGCGCCAACCTCCTCCGCGCGACCAATCATGTCATAATCGATAATTCATCCAGAATTTGGCGAGGTATCGATCCCTTTCGCCAGACCGCAACGAAACACTGCAAGGATGATGCCGATATGCCACGCACTCGCTACAAAGTTTCCCACCCTCACAAAAAATTGCCCAACCGGGGGCAACCTTAAGACACAATTCATTTCCATATTATTGGGCAGCGGCGGCTACACTGATTTGTGCTAAATGGAAATGGTGACGGTGATGTGCACAACGACGATCAGCACCCTTACACTCGCAAATTTGCTGCACGACCCTCTGATCCAGTTGGTTCGGCTTAGCGATAATGTGTCTGAATCAGATCATTCTGAATTGCTGCACCGCGTCAAGGACTCGCTCATCGCCCGTGCGGCCCTGCCCCAACCGGCGTTGCAGGCCGCGCTCTAAGCCAACGCAGAATTTCCCGGGATCGAAGGGGCGGGCCGCCACCCCTTCGCGGGTTTCGCCCCTTCGCCGAACGCAGGCACCGCCCAGCCCTCCCTAAACCTTCGCCCGTATCGCCTCCCAAACCCGCAGCGGCGTCGCCGGCATGTCGATATGTTTGATGCCATACATCGAAAGCGCATCCACCAGCGCATTCATCACCGACGGTAGCGCCCCCGCGCACCCAGCCTCACCGCAGCCCTTCGACCCCAACAGGTTGGTCTTCGCCGGCACCGGATGGGACCCAAAGTTGAACATCGGGGCATCGTTCGCCCGCGGCAGTGCGTAATCCATATAGGACCCGGTCATCGGCTGGCCGCTTTCGTCATACACGACATGCTCCAGGAACGCCTGGCCGATCCCTTGCACGATCCCCCCATGTGCCTGCCCCTCGACCAGCATCGGGTTCACGATCACACCGAAATCGTTAACCATGTGATAGCGAACCACCTCGGTCACGCCGGTTTCCGGATCCACCTCCACCTCGGCGATATGGCACCCGTTCGGATACGCAAACGGCGGCCCCTCGGCCACATGCGAAACCGACAGCGTCTGCGGCACATCGTCCGGCAACGACACGCCCCCGGAACGGATCTCCTCCGCCAGCGCCATGATCCCGATCGAGCGGTCCGTTCCAGCAATCCGGAACTGCCCCCCACCCGAGGCAATCTCAAACTCGATATCCGCCTCCGCCGCCTCCAGCACATGCGCCGCGATCTTGCGCCCCGCCTCCCGCACTTTTTCCGCACCTTCGACGATCGCCGTCCCGCTCGCCATCAGCGACTTCGACCCACCGGTCCCGCCCCCGGCCAGCAATTCATCAGAGTCACCCTGCAACAAATTGATCTTGTCGAACGGAATACCAAGCCGTGACGCTAACACCTGGGCGAACGGCGACGCATGCCCCTGCCCATAATCCAACGTGCCCGTAATAATCGTCACCGTCCCATCAGCCTCGAACCGAATACCGCCCATCTCCTTGGCCGGCGGCCCGGTGACCTCCAGATACTGCCCGATGCCCCGGCCACGCAGCTTCCCTCGTTCCGCACTCGCTTTCTTCCGAACGGCAAACCCGTCCCAGTCCGCCGCCGCCAGCGCCTTGTCCAGGATCACCGGGAAATCGCCGCTGTCATACGTCGTGCCAGCCGGAGTCTTGTACGGCAGCGCATCCGGCTGGATATGGTTGCGCCGCCGGATCTCGACCGGATCGATGCTCATCTCGCGCGCCGCGGTGTCCAGCAGGCGCTCTATATAATAGTTGCCCTCCGGCCGCCCCGCGCCACGATACGGACCCACCGGACTGGTATTGGTGAACATCGCCTTCGCAGTCACCTCCTGCAGCGGAGTCGCATAAACCCCAATCGAATTCCGCACGATATTGCCCGTAGGCTGCAGCACCGTCCCATTCGACAGATAAGCGCCGATATTGCCATACCCGGTGATGCGAAGCGCCAGGATACGCCCCGCCGCGTCCAGCGCGAGCTCCTGCTCCATATCATGATCCCGCCCGTGGCTGTCCGACAGGAAGCTCTCGCCCCGCTCATCGGTCCACTTCACCGCTCGGCCCAACAGCCGCGACGCGTACAGAATGGCCGGATATTCCGGATAACACGACGATTTCATCCCGAACGAGCCACCAACGTTCCCCGTCAGCACACGGATCTTCTCCACCGGCGCCTTCAGCGGCCCCACCAGCAGCTGCCGCATGTTGAACACGCCCTGCGAGCCCACCCGCAGCGTCCATCGTTCGCTCCCCGGATCATACTCGCCAATCGCCGACCGAGGCTCCATCGGGCACACCACCACACGGCTGTTGCGGATTCTCACCCGCGTCACATGCGCCGCCCTGGCAAACGCCGCCGCGACCGCCGCGGAATCCCCATGGTGGAAATCCAGGATCACGTTCCCCGGCGTGCCTTCATGCACCAGCGGCGCGCCCGCGGCAGCCGCCGCCGCGGCATCGGTCACCGCCGGCAGCGTATCGATATCGACAAACACCGCCTCAGCCGCGTCCTTGGCCTGCTTGGCTGTCTCAGCGACCACCATCGCCACCGGATCACCAACAAAACGAACCTTGTCGGTGGTCAGGATCGGCTGCACCGGCTTCGGCATCTCGCCGCCATCACGCATTTTGAACGACATCCCCGACGGCATGTCGCCAAGCCCCGCATCGATCAAATCCTGCCCGGTCAGCACCGCGAGCACCCCCGGCATCGCCTTGGCGGCCTCGGAGTCGATCGACCGGATCACCCCATGCGCAGCATTCGACCGCACCATCACCGCATGAGCCTGGCCGGGAAGACTAAGATCGTCGGAATACCGCCCCTCACCGCGCAACAGCACAGGATCTTCCTTGCGCGGAACCGGCTGTCCAACGGCGTACTTCTCCTCGGAGAACTGCGAAAGGTCGACTTGTCCGTTCATGCGGCGGTCCCTTGAAGCCATTGTGCCCTGCAACATGGCGCCGCCTCCCCCGCTCGGCAACCGGTCTCTGGCTCGTATGGCCGGGAAATGGCATCATGGCGGCAACTGAGCACGATCACGCTGAGCGGAACGTCCAAAGCGTGTGAATCATGCGATCAAACACGAGCCAGAGAGAATGAGGATGCCGACTTACCAATACGAATGCCCCGATTGCGGCCCCTTCAACGAGGTTCGCCCGATGGCGGAATTCGACCGCCCGCAGCCCTGCCCGGATTGCGCCCAACCCGCACCCCGGCTGTTGACCGCGCCGGCATTGGCTGGCGGCGCGCAGGAAGCAGATGCCGGAGCAGCGCCAGCACGGGCGCACGCCGGCGGATGTGCATGCTGCGTGCCACGACGCCTGTCGGCCGAGGCGGTCTAACCATTACTAGATCGATACGCCCCCGAACGGCCCATTTAGGATCAAAGTCTTCACCGCCTCACTTGTCCACAGTATCCAACCGGCAAAATCGACACGGATCGCCCGATAACGGTCCGCGCCCATTGTGATGTCCCCCCACCCGCTGTTACGCCCCAGTTACTCGGCGCCGGGAACTTGGGTTTATAGACAACGGAATGGAGGACTTTGATGTCCGGCTCTACAAGCAACAACAACATTATTGGTTCTGGCTCAGATACTATAACGCTCAATCTCTCGGAAGACCAGGCCGAGGGCCAGGACGCTCAGTTCACCGTCAATGTCGATGGCCAGCAGATCGGCGGGGTGCAAACCGTCACGGCATCGCATTCGGCGGGACAGGACGAAACCTTCACATTTCAAGGGAATTTTGGCACCGGCGCTCACAACATCGCCGTCACTTTCGGTAACAATCTGATCTGGCCCGGCGATACCGGCGATCGGAACCTTTATGTCGATGGCGTGACATACGACGGCACGACCGTTTCGAATACGACCACGCCGATCTACAACGCACCGTTGTTCCCGCCAACGTCGACCGACGGCAACCATTACGGCAACGCCGTCTACACGGCGAACGACACAACGCCGGTTCCAGCCGGCGCGTCGCCCAATGTCACGACCACGCCGGCCCCCGTATCGGTCGGAACCGGGTCCGATACGCTGGTGCTGAACATGGCCGAAGACGCCTACCTGGGGAACGCCCAGTTCACCGTCTCGGTCGACGGTCAACAGATCGGCGGAACACAAACCACAACGGCGATCCAGAACCAGGGCCAGTCGCAGGAGTTCGACGTTAACGGCAACTTCGGCACCGGCGCCCATACCGTATCGGTCAATTTTCTCAACGACCAGATCGGCGGATTCTATCCCGGAACCACATGGGCGATCGACACGCAAGATCGCAATCTTTACGTAATGGGGATGAGTCTCGACGGCGGGACACCCGCCTCCGGCGCACCCTTGGAACTCTCCAACGACGGCACGGCAACCTTCACCGTCACCGCAGGTTCCAATCCCTCGGCAACCGCTGCCAATTCCGGCTTGTTCGCCACTGATGGTGCCGCGGCAACCTCCGACAACGCGGCAATTCCGACCAGCAGCTTGTCAACCACATCGACCACGACTGGTTCGTCCAGCGGTATGGCCTTCCTGGCACCGACCACCACATCCGGAACGACTTCAACCTCCACCACCGGCACCAGTACAGGCAGCACCAGCACCGGCACCCCCAGCTCCGGCAGCACTGGCACGACAACCGCCACCACACCTGCCACGACGGCTGTAAGCAACACAACGCAGACTGCCGGAGACTTCACTGTCCCCTCGGCGACCAGCTCGACCAGCACCGGCACAAGCAGCAGCACCAGCGGCAACAGCGGCCAATGGTGGTCGACAGCCCAGAACACCGGCCACGTCGCGGGAACCGGGTCCCATCACCACGGCTAGAGCAACATCAGCCTGACTGGAACAGTCCGGCTGATAAAGTTGCTCGTGAAAACAATGCTTTAGTGGTCCGATCCCGACGCTTGACTCCCAGGCGTTGGGTGAATCGGCCCCCCGGCCTGATACCGCACGAGTCTACGTCTGGTCCCAGGCGGCTCACCACTGCCCGGGACCTACGCCTTTCGTTTCAGAAACTCGCCCATCAGCCGCTTCGTTTCATCCGAACCATGTGCCGCCGCAACCGCGCGAACCCCTTGTTGGACAGCATCCGCGATCGACATCCGCTCCCAATCGCGGATCAGCTCCTTCTGCGCTCGGATCGCATTCGGCCCCGCCTTCAGGATCGCAACGATCCAGTCCTCAACCGCAACATCCAGTTTGTCCACCGCGGCGACACGTTCCACCAGATGGCACGCCATCGCCTCCGCGCAGTCGATGTGCCGACCCGTAAAGACCAGTTCCCGCGTCTTCCCCCAACCGATCAGTTGCGGCAGCAGACAGGCTTCCATCCCGGAGGGCAGCCCAAACAGCACCTCCGGCATCCCGAACCGGGCAGTCTCGGCCGCCGCCCGCATGTCGCACGACGCAGCAATCTCCAGCCCCGCGCCCAGACACCAGCCGTTGACCCGAGCGATCACCGGCACCGGCGTGCGACGGATCGCCTCGCAGACCCGGTGAGTCAGTGCCGGCCCCTCGGACGCATCATGCCGCACGAACCCAGACATTTCCTTCAGGTTTGCCCCGCCGATGAACGATTTGTCGCCAGCTCCGGTCAGCACGACGACACGCAGGCCATCGGTGGCGGAGACGCGCTCGATCGCCTCCGCCAGTTCGCGCTTGCCGGCGTTGCCCAGGGCGTTGCGCTGCTCCGGGTTGTTGACCGTTACGGTCGCGACAAACCTGTCGTCGAACGTCGTTTCGATCATTGCCGCCGGCGAAGCACCGCGTCCTTGATCAGCGGCATGCGGTCGTTGCCAAAATACATGTCGTCGCCACCGACAAATATCGTGGGGGAACCAAAGCTGCCGCGATCGATCGCCTCCTGCGTGTTGGCCCGCAGCGTGTCCTTCACCGGCTGCTGCTCGATGGCCGCGAAAAGCCCGCCGGCATCAATCCCCAGCTTGTCGCAAACCTCGGTCAGGACGGGGATTTGCGAGATGTCCCGGTCATCGACCCAATAGGATTTGAACGCCTCCCGCGCAAACAGCACAAGCTTGTCTTGCGCTTCCAGCACGATGCAGGCCCGCATCGCTTTCACGCTGTTCACCGGAAAGACGCTGGGCCGATAGTGGATCGGCAGCCCGAGGTACCGCGCCCAGTCCTGCTGATCCTTCTTGCTGTAAGCAGACTTCGCCGGAACCGGCGCATCGCGGGAGTTATAGACACTCTGGTTCACGGCGTTGAAGACGCCACCAACCAAAAATGGCCGCCATTGAATAGTGACGCCGATATCGTCATGCATCCGCAGCAACGATTCGAAGGCGAAATACGTCCAGGGACTGGAGCAGTCAAAGAAACATTCAAGTTCGGCCATGTAACTTCCTCTCATGGCAGTGGCGCCATGGCTCCTGCCCCCGTGTCATGGGCCCGACCACCCATGACTCGCAGTGCTGAAGCCAGCAAAATCCGTCAACAGCTGTCCGTAACGATCAGTGAGCAGGGACCGGCCGGGCGCGCTGGTTGTACATGATCTTGTTGCGCCGTTCCTGTTCCTCGGGCGGCAGCTTCGATGCGTCTTCCGACAGCTCCGCGCCAACCGCCATCGCCCGCTGAACCGCCGGACGAGCCGCGAGCTCCTCCTGCCACCGCTTTACATACTTGAATTCCTCGATGTCCTGACCTTGCACTTTCCAGTTCACAGTCCACGGATAGGAGATCATGTCCGCAATGGTATATTCATTGCCCGCGAGATACTTGCCCTCGTACAAACGGTTGTTCATCACCCCATACAACCGGTTCGCCTCATCGGTGAAGCGGCGCACGGCATATCCCTGGTCCCCCTGCTTGTCCCCAAGCCGGCGGAAATGACCGCACTCGCCCAGCTTGGGACCCTGATTCGCCATCTGCCAGATCAACCATTCCGTAACGGCGTATTTGCCGCGAACATCTTGCGGATAGAACCGCCCGACCTTCTCCGCCAGATACAGCATGATCGCGCCAGACTCGAAGATCGCGATCGGTTCCCCGCCGCCCTTCGGCGCATTGTCCACCATCACCGGCATCCGATGATTCGGATTCATCTTCAGGAACGCCGGGGTGAACTGATCCCCCCGGCCAATGTTCACCGGCACGACATTGTAGGGAATCCCAGCTTCTTCCAGCAGGATCGTCACCTTCTTGCCGTTCGGCGTGGGCCAGTAGTGCAGGTCGATCATGGCGTTGGTCCCTCTCGGTTGTGGTTGCACCCACCTTAGCGCGCGTCCGCGATTGAGCCAATGACGGTTGACGGGCGGCCTCCAGACCGGTCTGATGGCCGCCTGCAACCGGCCAGGTTTTGATCGTGACGACCGCTGATATTGTTCTGCTGCATAGTTCCGACCTTCATGTCGATGACGATCCGCATCAGGGTCCTTACGGGGCCGACGGCACGACCGGCCTCCGGGTCGTCCTGAACGCGGCAAAAGCCCACCACGCCGACTACATCCTGTTGGTGGGCGACATCTTCGACAACAACCGCCAATCCCCCGCCATCATCGACCAATGCCTCACCCTGCTGAACGATGTCGCTCGGCCGGTTATCGTTCTGCCAGGGAATCATGATCCGGTAACACCGGACTCGGTCTGGCTGCGTGGCGGCCTCAACAAGCTGCCACACGTCCATATCATTGGCGTGACAAATGACCTGACGGTGCATTTCCCCAGGCATGACCTGGAGGTTTGGGGACACGCCCATGTCGACTACAACAACATGGTGCCGCTGCGTGACCCCAGGCCGAGGACCGCGCGATGGCACGTGACGCTCGCGCATGGTCATTACGAGGACGACGGCGTGCCCCCGCTGCGCCCCTCCTGGCTGATCAGCAACGCCGAGATCGAGGCAACCCGAGCCGACTACCTGGCACTCGGCCACTGGAACCGCGCCGCTGCCGTCGGAACCGGAACGACCGTGCCGGCGTATTACTCAGGATCGCCGGACCTGGCGAAAACGGTGAACGTAATCCGCTTACGCGGCAACGGCACGGTCGAGGTCACCCGCGAAGGAATTGCCTGGGATTAAGCCTCAGGTAATGCATCGGATACCGGATCCGTATACGCAACCCACAACCTGCGTATAACAACCCGGGCATCCGACCAACAACCTCAAGCGTCCCCAGTTCCCGCACTGATCGTGCTCGCGCACCACCCGGCCCGGATAGTCGTTTCGTCGCGCGCTACCGAAAATTTACTCCAGGGGAACCGAACCGGTGTATCGGATGATATCCAGACCGCCGGTAAAGCGATCGTTGGCATAGATCAGTCCATTCTCATCGACATACACGTCGTTGATCTGGATGCTGTGCGAGGGGTTCCCTTTCGGCGGCGCATCGACGATGAAGCCGATCTCTTTCGGATCATGCGCATCGGCGATCGAATACACCCGGACGCCGCCATTGAAGAAGCTGCCGACAACGGTTTTCGTCAGCTTGCGCGCAGTCGGGTCCGGCCGGTTCTGCGCGATGTTATGCGCACCGAAACGACCACCCTGCTTGCACAGCGCATCGAAGTCGGCCGGCGGCGGCATCACCGACAGCGCGATCGGCGCCTTCTAGTTGGAGATATCCCACACCCAGTCGCGCTTCGGCCAATCCTTGCAGTTCTGCTCGACAGCCTCCTCCGTCTGGATCGCCAGACCGCGCGCAACGATCGGCAGCACGGTATGCGCGAAACCGACATCCTGCGACTGCCACGACCGGTGCGCCACCAGCTTCGGATGCGCCTTGTCCGAGATATCCAGGATCACCCAGCCGCCATCGATCCAGCCGACATAGGCCCGATCCGGACGGTCGGCGGAAACGATCGGCGTGTGCATGCGGATACCGGAATCGTTCGACACCCGCGGCGGCGGCGGCTCCTTATCCCCGTCCCGAGTGCCCGGCAGCCACCAGCGCCCGGCTTCCTTCGGGTGCGACGGGTCGCTCATGTCCACGATCATCAGAAACTGGTCGTCCAGCGGATTCTTCGGCGTGAAATCCTTCGCCCCGGTCGTCAGGTAAGCGTAATGACCATCGGCGAACCAAAGGTAATGCACGCCGCGCGAATGCGGCCCGGAGGTATCGAAATACGAAATCTTCTTCGGATGCGCCGGATCGGCTACGTCCCACACGTCCATGCCGGCACCCGCTTGACCCGCCTTGTCGCTCTGGTGCGCCACCGTCATGGTGGTGCCGGACAGCCCCAGATTGTTGCAGCGAAGTTCCGGCCCCGGAACAGGAATCTGCGTGATGACCTTCGGATCCTCCGGCTTGGTCACGTCGATGATGCTGACGCACATCGGCGCCGACTCATGCGCCAGGAACAGCACCCGGCGCCCGTCCGGGTATTGCTTCAGCGCCAGGCCCTCGCCACCGTGACCCGCGCCGTTCAGGTCGCTGTGGCCGATGATCTGCATGTTGCTCGACGATTGCACCGCCGGGATGGGATCCGCCCACGCCGTCGCCCCACCCAGCGCCAGCGCCAACCCGCAAACCAATGCTTTCCGCATTCCCATTTCCCCCATTATCGCGTTCGCCATGCGCAGCAGCCTCGATTTGCCGCAGCCGGACGGGCCAACGACGACGACCAATTCGCCTTCACTGACGGAAAAATCGATGTCGCTCAAAGCGACCACTGGCGACGCGGAGGTGCCGAAACGCTTGGTCAGGTGCCTGACCGCGATCATCTCGCCGCCCGCGACCCTGGCTTCCAGGTCTGGGCTCTGGTGTCCATCCACGCCTGTTTTTCCTCCCGATGGGTGAAACAAGCCCGACCAGCGAACGAAACGCAAGCCCGCGCATTAACCGACCCGCGCATTAACCGATAAGTAAGATATTCCTGCTAACCCTTTGGCTGGCGTTGGAATCTGAGCATCCAGTATGAAAGGCTTGATCGACAGCATCCGGAAGCTCGGCATGGTGCGAGTCGCCATGCTCGCGGGCGTGACGCTCGGTATCATCGGCGCCTTCATCTGGCTGGAGACGCAGGGACCCAGCCGCGGCCGGATGACGGTGCTGGCCTCGGATCTCGATCCGCAAAGCGCGCAGCAGATCACCACGGAACTCACCGGACGGAAGATCCCCTATCGGCTGGAGGGTGGCCAGATCCTGGTCCCGGACAGTGAGATCGCGACCGCGCGGACACTGCTGACCGCCAGCGGCACAACTGCGGGAGGCATCACCGGATACGAAATCTTCGATCGCGGCAGCGACCTGGCGGTGACGGATTTCGACCAGCAGGTGAAGCTGACCCGAGCGCTGGAGGGCGAATTGGCCCGCACCATCGTGTCCGTCCGCGGCATCATCCATGCGCGCGTGCATATCGTGCTGTCGCGGCGGGAACCTTTTCAGCATGACCGCCAGCACGCCCAGGCCAGCGTGATGCTGACCGTCGCCGGACGCCAGACGCTGTCGCCGGAAGCGGTCCAGTCGGTGGTCGACCTGGTTGCCGCCGGCGTGCCGGGATTGCGCCCGCAGGATGTGACGGTGGTGGATTCGAACCTGCATCTGCTGTCCCAGGCCGGTGATGCGACCGACGCGCGGGCGAAGTCGGCATCGGATGAGCAGATCCGCCAGAAGACGGAAACCCGGCTGTCACAGGCGGTCGAGATGATGCTGGAACGGACCCTTGGGCCCGGACACGTCCATGCGGAGGCAACGATCCGCATGAATTTCGACAAGGTGAATGAGACGCAGGAAAAATACGATCCGGATGGATCGGTCGTGCGCAGCACCCAGAATGTGACGTCGAACAGCAAGACGACCGACAAGACCGGTCCCGTTTCGCTGCAGAATAATTTGCCCAACGCCGACGCGGGTGCCACCGCCAGCGGCAACCAGGAGGGGCGGCAGGAAGAAACGACGAACTATGAGATCGGCAAGACGGTCCGCGCGATCGTGCATGACCAGCCGCAGATCGAGCGGGTCAGCCTGGCGGTGATGGTGGACGCTGTCGACACGGTCGACGCGGACGGCAAGCACGTGTCGAAAGCCCGCGACCAGGCGGATCTGGACCAGATCGAGAAACTGGTCAAAAGCGCGGTGGGCTTCGATGAAAAGCGCGGCGATCGGCTGGATGTCGTCAGCATGCCGTTCGTCTCGACGATAGACGCGGCGGAGGGGACGCCGTCGACCCGCCCGGCAAAGGCGAACGGCGACCTTATCACGTTCTTGCAGATGATCGCGTTTGGGGTGGTGGGTTTCGGGATCGTCATCCTGACCGCGCGGTCCATCTTCGCGGCGCTGCACAAGCAGACCGACCTGACCATCGCCGGCGCGCCAGTGGCGGAAATCGGCGATAGCACCGGCTACGGCGGTGGCGGCCACCAAATGCAGGGCACCACCTCGCTCGGGATCGCACATAGCGGAGCCGGCGGTGGCGGTGGTGGCGGCGGTGGCGGCCAGGCCGCGATCGATGACGACGACACGTTGACGATGAGCAATATTCAAGGGCAACTGCGGGCGTCCGCGATCCGCAAGGTTACGCAGCTGGTCGATCGGCACCCGGATACGACGTTGGGGATTATCCGGGCCTGGATCGCGACCGACAATGCATGACAGCCGGCGACAGGGCGACTGACCGCCCGTGCCAGTCGGTGCTGGCAGGCAGGTAGTCGATCCTGGCACGCCTCACACACCGATGTTGCTGGTCGATGCAGCTGGCTTGCCGCGTTATGAAGAGAACGACCGGCGCTGGCGGCGTTGCCTCCGGCGAAACTGAATTCGCCAAACTAGGAAATGTTTCTTGACTTTCCCCTACAACCTGAGGTAGTCTCGACTCACCACATCCTACCCCGGGCAACATGACCGATACCAACACCGACCAGGCCGAACCACCCATCAACCCGTCCGACATTCTGCAGAGCCTTCTCGTCACCCTCCTCGCGCCGATGTTCTTCGCCTTGTGTGCCGGCGACATCGCCATCGCCCGCATGGCGGCGCTCGAGACAATCAACGGTTACCGCGCCCGCAGCCACGTCGACCTCATCCTGATCGCACAAATCATCGGTTTCGGCCTCGCCGCCCTGGGCTCGCTCAGCCTGTCCATGGCCGACGACATCTCCGTGTCGCTTACCCTCCGCCTCCGAGGCAACGCCAACGCCTGCAACCGTTCCGCCGAACAGAACCGCCGCGCGCTGGCCAGCAGCCAGGACGGTAATCCGCTGCCGAAGCGCGCCGCCGAACCCGCGGACCCTGAAATATCCGCCGAACTCGACCTGCCACCCGACCGCGATGTGTTCCTCAGCGCATTCGCGGAACAACAGCTCGCCGCCGAATCGCAAGCCCGCCTGCAGCCAACAACCCGCGAGATTTCCGTCCTGCCGCCGGCACCCGCGACCCGCCCCTCAGTAGAAAAACAGAACCAGGCGATCTGGGCGACCGCCATGACCAAAGAGGCCAACGAAATCGCCGCCAGCATCCCGAACCTGCCGCCGGCCGAACAGGAGGTCGCGACGATCCAGGCCGCCGCCCTGAACGCCGCCGCCCACGAGCTGTTGCACGGCACGCCATCGAGGTTCCTGAAACCCGGCGCCCTCACTCACATGACCCGGCCCAACACCGGCCCAGCGCAATTCCGGCGCTAATCCCGATCCGCCACCTTACCGCCA
>JAQGHW010000239.1 GCA_028291505.1 Rhodopila sp.
AGGCGGGTTTGGTCCGGCGGTGGCCACCGCTTCGTCAACTGACCACCCCTTCGGCAGCGTATTCGTATCGGGTCGCAGGGCGCGACACAGCCAAATCCGAACGGCCGGCATGTGGCGAGTGGGTTTCGGTCGCTGTTGTCAACGGCACACGATTAGATTTGGTTTCCCGGCGAATCCCATCCTAAGCTCTTCTGAGCGCCCCAAAGCAAAAGAACGGCGCGAGCACCCTGGGAGGGGACGGATGGTCGAACGAATTTCGTACGATGGGGTCATGGCGGCGCGGATCGACCGGCTGCCGCTGACGCGGGTGCAATGGCAACTCGCGATCCTGGTGGAGGTCACCTGGGGCTTTATTATTTTCGACACCGACGGGATCGGCGCCAGGCTGTATCCGTTCGTGTGGCGGCCGAACCACGTCATCGACGTGGTGCAATACGCGGTGATCCAGGCGTTGCAGGTCGGGCTTGGCATCCTGCTGGGTGTCTACATCATGAGCTACGTGGCCGATCGGTATGGCCGCCGGCCGGCGATTTTGCTGGCGACCCTGCTGGGCGGCATCTGCATCTGGCCGTTCGCCTACGTCACGGATTTCAGCTGGATGGTGGTGCTGTCGGTGCTGAGCACGCTGGGTGTCGGCGGGATCGTGGCGACGCACTCGGTCTATTTGTCCGAGATGACCTCGCCGGAGGTGCGCAACCGGGTGCTGCTGACGTCGCAGGGCGTGACGGCGCTGGTGGCGGTGGCTGTCAATTTGCTCGCGTTCGCGTGGATACCCAGCAACTGGCAGCTGTTCCTGTGGGTCAGCGCGGCGATCGAGGTGGTGATCCTGTTGCCCCTGCTGTACTGGAAGCTGCCGGAGTCGCCGCGCTGGCTGGAGGCGCATGGACGGCACGCGGAAGCCGAACAGGTCATGGCGCTGTATGAACGGCGCTGCCAGGCGGCCTCCGCGGTGCCATTGCCGGCACCGAACCCGGTGCTGGACCGGGTGATCAGCGCCGCGGGCGGATCGTGGACCGAACTGTTCACCAACCCGCAATACCGCAGCCGCACGTGGCTGCTGATCTTTGTCTGGTTGTTGGCCTATGCGGGGCTGATCTACGGGGTGGGCGCGTTCGCGGCGGTGTTCATGGTGGACCACGGCGGGAATGCGCACTTCGTGTTTCTGACGATCGCGGTTGCCTACGCGGCATTGTTTGTTGGATTCCTGGTCAATGCGCGGCTGGGAGAGCGGATCGAGCGACGCGAAGTCCTGTTTTTCGCGGGTGTGCTGTTCGCGGCGGCCTGGACGGTGGCGTGGCTGGTGCCGAACCTTTGGGTCATTGCCGGATGCTACGTCGTCAGCCGCATCGGCACGGGGTTGTTCCTGTTCAATCTGTACAATTACACGGCGGTGGCTTACCCAACGCGCATCCGGTCGAAGGCGTTTGCCTGGACCGACGGCCTGGGTCACCTGGGGGCCTGGGCGGGCGTGACGTTGCTCGGGCCGCTTTATGCGTTTGGGCCGGATCACCTTGGCTGGATCCTGTGGATCATTATCCCGGGCGCATTGCTGCCGGCGGCGCTGATCCGGTTCGGCGGGATACGACAGGCGCGGGCGGTGCTGGAACAGATCTCGACGTAGTTCGTGCGGGGCGGCGCTGACACTGCGCAGCGTCCGCCCGTTTTGACCGGCACGCTGTTGATGCGCGGGCACCCCCGATTCTGCAATCACGCCGAGCGGGGGATTCGATCGGTGTCGATCTCCTGGTAGTTCCAGAAGCTGTCGAGTGCGATGCGCAGGCGGTTCGGTTTCGGGCGCAGCCGGACGCCGTCGACGGCGGTGACTCTTGTGTGAGGCGCCAACACGATGCGCCAAAAATCCGGCGTCAGCACGACGTCGTCCATCGAGGCGTGGACGCCGGGATCGGGTGCCGCTCCGCGCCAGCCGAGGCTAATCGGCAACGGTGCCAAGGTGTGGACATGCTTGCCGAAATAGGGTGCCTCATGCGCGAGGCTGGAATTGACCGTCAGCACCGCGCTGATCTGGGGCAGCGACAGCATGCGATAGACATTGTCGTTGATGACGCCGATCACCCGGGTTGGCGCGGCGGAGGCGACCTCCAGCAACGAGTGGTGGCTGTCCTGCGGGTGCGGTTTCAAGACGATGGCGGGGTAGCCGGCGCAAATCGCATGGATCTCTGCCGCCCTTGGGAAAGCGTCAAAAAATTCGCCGCCGACGATCTGGGTGGAATCGAAGCGTCGCTGGCCGGCGATCAGCAAGGTGTTGTCGGGCACCCGAGCGTCGGAGATGAAGCAGCACATGGCTTCCCGCAGGCCGGCGGTGGCGAGCACCTCAGTCTCATGCACGGCAATTGCCAGCAGGGCTGCCTGGGTCTCGGGGGCGGAGGCCCGGGCCGCGAACAGCAGGTCGTCCAGGAAGCGCACGGGATGCAGACGGATGTCCACATACGGCACGGCGTGCTCATCCAGCAGCCGGATGAGCCAGGGGGGCATCTCATAGCCGATGCAGAACCGCCGGCGGAGGCGCTGGATGATCGGTTCGGGCGAGGGCAGCCGATCGTAGACCGACGCCCAATAGGCATCGGCGTCCGCCGGGGCGCGGCGTGCTTCGATCCAGGGAGTCAGGGTGGCCGTGGTCAGGGCCTCGGACGGCAGGCCGGATGCCAGGTGGATCTGGCGCTTGATCGCGTTCCACAGCCACAGCGTGGGGCGATCGATGCTGCCCGGCTGGCCGCGGCCGTCGGGACGAAGCAAGTCGCCGACGACAGTCGCGCCTTCGATCACGCTCGTCTCGGTTAAGAGAGCAGGTTAAGCAGTGAGGATCCCTGGGAGGCGGTTGTTGCGACCCCACTCGCCGATGCGGCGGCCGCGGGGGACGTTGCGACCGACTGCGACCCGGTGCCGTGGTGGTGACGATGGCCGTGCGCGGCGCCGGTCTGACCGCTGAGGTCGTCCATTTGCTGGCTGAACGGTGTGACGGCGGGGGCGGGCGTGATTGCCTGGGTGTCGGCGGTTTGCTGAGTTGCCTGGGAAACCCCGTTTACGGCGCTGATCGACATGGTGTTCTTCCTATTGCGCCCTTGACGGCCGATGGACGGTCATCGGGCTATATCAGGGAAATATTAATGAATGATGAATGAGTCAGGGGTGGCCGGTGAATTAGGGCTCGGACCGCCTGCTTTGGGCGACGAAGCGTTACAAATCGGTTAGGTCACGGGGGGTCAACCGATGGGGCGTATCCGTATTTGGCTCTCGCGTTTTGGCGCACAGCGCACAGCGCGGGGCGCAGAGTGCGGAGAGAAGGGGTTTTGTTGGCGCTTGGTCGTACGGTGGTGGGACGGTTCCTCTTCGGATTCCGCGCCCCGCGCTGCGGCGGACCTGGACCGGAGATCGGCGGGGTCGGATCAACCTCGGTTTTGATGGACGTGGCTGGGCGGCCTGCGAGCGAAAACCTAGCCAGACCCGCCTTGGCAGGACGATAAGTCTCTCTGCCGGGACACCGGTTGAACCCACGCCCGGCCATGACGGCGAGGTTCGGTGCTATCAAAGGAGCCGATCGCGTCCGAGCCCCTTGACGCTGCGCCTCGGGTACGCCATTTGCCGTCAATCAGGACTGATGCAGTCCGGATAATCGAAACGCGTAGAAAGCGAGGGTTCGCACGCCATGCTCAGGCTGTCGAAGCTAACGGACTATGCGGTCGTGGTGCTCGTCCGCCTCTCCGGGATGGACGGTGTCCAGACCTCGCCCGGAATCGCCGCGGCGACCGGGATTCCTGAACCCACCGTGGCCAAGGTGTTGAAAACGCTTGCGGCCGGTGAGCTGGTATCATCGCAGCGGGGGGCGAAGGGCGGGTATCGGCTCAACCGCGAGCTGTCTGCCATCCCGATCGCCGATGTCATCGCCGCGGTTGACGGACCGATCGCCCTGACCGCCTGTGTCGAGGGCTCGCCTTCTGGTTGTGAATCGCAAGGTCTCTGCCCCATGCGTGGGCGATGGGACCCGGTGAACGATGCCATTCACAAGGCGTTAACCGACATCACCCTCGCCGACATGCAAAAGGGGCTGCTACCGGCGTTCCGCGCCGCGCCCGCCTTCCAGTCCGCCGCCGAATAGGATTTTTCATGGCCGCTGTTACCGAAACACTCGACACCGTCCAATCCGTCACGCAGTCCGGCTACAAATGGGGCTTCGAGACGACCATCGAGATGGACTTCGCGCCCAAGGGGCTGAACGAGGACATCATCAGGCTGATTTCCACTCGCAAGGAAGAACCCGAGTGGATGCTGGAATGGCGCCTGAAGGCCTACGCTGCGTGGTTGAAGATGGAGGAGCCGCACTGGGCTCGGGTCGATCATCCGCCGATCGACTATCAGGACCTGCATTATTATGCGGCGCCGAAGAAGAAGGCTGGACCGAAGAGCCTGGATGAGGTCGATCCCGAGCTGCTGAAGATGTACGAGAAGCTGGGGATTCCGTTGAAGGAGCGGGCGATTCTGGCTGGTGTCGATCCCGATACGGTCGAGAACACCCAGGTCGCGGTTGATGCGGTGTTCGATAGCGTTTCCGTTGCAACGACTTTTCAGGCGACGCTGCGCAAGGCCGGGGTGATTTTCTGTCCGATCAGCGAAGCGGTGCGCGACCATCCGGAGCTGGTGAAGCAATACCTGGGGACGGTGGTGCCCACGGGTGACAACTTCTTTGCCGCGTTGAACAGCGCCGTTTTTACCGATGGCAGCTTTGTCTACATCCCGAAGGGGGTGCGTTGCCCGATGGAGCTGTCGACGTATTTCCGCATCAATGCGCGCAACACCGGGCAGTTCGAGCGGACGCTGATCATTGCCGAAGCGGGCAGCCATGTCAGCTACCTGGAAGGGTGTACGGCGCCGCAGCGGGACGAGAACCAGTTGCATGCCGCGGTGGTCGAGCTTGTTGCGATGGATGATGCGCAGATCAAGTACTCTACCGTGCAGAACTGGTATCCGGGGGATGCCAACGGCAAAGGCGGCATCTACAACTTCGTCACCAAGCGCGGTGCGTGCCGTGGTGCCCGGTCGAAGATTTCCTGGACGCAGGTTGAGACGGGTTCGGCGATCACCTGGAAATATCCGTCATGCGTGCTGCATGGTGAGGATAGCGTGGGTGAGTTCTACTCGGTGGCGGTGACGAACAATCATCAGCAGGCCGATACCGGAACGAAGATGATCCATATCGGCAAGGGCTCCCGCAGCACGATCATTTCCAAGGGCATCAGCGCGGGTCATTCTAACAATACCTATCGCGGGCTGGTGCGGATGCTGCCGAGTGCGACGAATGCTCGGAATTTCACTCAGTGCGACAGTTTGCTGATTGGCGATCAGTGCGGGGCTCATACGGTGCCGTATATTGAAAGCCGCAACCTGACGGCGAAGGTGGAACATGAGGCGACGACATCGAAAATCGCCGATGACCAGTTGTTCTATTGCCGCCAGCGGGGATTGTCCGAGGAAGACGCGGTTGGGCTGATCGTGAATGGCTTCTGCAAGGACGTCTTGAAGGAACTGCCGATGGAGTTCGCCGTCGAGGCTCAGAAGCTGCTGGCGGTTTCACTTGAAGGATCAGTGGGATAAATCGGATGCTGGATATTCGCGGCCTGGCCGCCTCAATCAACGACAAACCGATCCTGAAGGGCATCGACCTGGTGGTGCCTCAGGGTGAGGTTCATGCCCTGATGGGACCGAACGGGTCGGGTAAGTCGACCCTGGGTTATGTGCTGTCCGGGCGGGAGGACTATGAGGTCACCGCCGGAACGGTCACGTTCAATGGGGTCGATCTGCTGACGATGGAACCGGAGCAGCGGGCGGCGGCGGGCGTGTTCCTGGCATTCCAGGCGCCGGTCGAGTTGCCGGGGGTGAACAACGCCAACTTCCTGCGCACGGCGCTGAATGCGATCCGTCGTGCCCATGGCGAGCCCGAACTGGATGCGGTGCAGTTTCTGAAGCTGGCCCGAGCGGAAACGAAACGACTGGCGATGCCGGATGATATGCTGAAGCGCAACGTTAACGTTGGTTTTTCGGGTGGCGAGAAGAAGCGCAACGAGGTGCTGCAGATGGCTATCCTGCGGCCGAAGCTGGCGATCCTCGATGAGACGGATAGTGGGCTCGATATTGATGCGTTGAAGATCGTTGCCGATGGGGTGAACGCGCTACGTGGTCCGGAATTTTCGGCTTTGGTGATTACGCATCACCAGCGGCTGCTGGACCATCTGGTGCCGAATCGTGTGCATGTGCTGGCGCATGGCCGTATTGTCCGCAGCGGTGGCCCGGAGCTGGCCAAGGAACTGGAGAAGAGTGGCTATGCCGGCCTGATCGCGGAGGCCGCGTGAGCACCGGAGCAGCGGGCTTCCTGGACCGTTATCAGGAACTGATCGGGCGTTTGCCGGGTGATTCGGCTTTGCGTGCGGCTGCGGCCGCTGCATTCCGAGCGGCTGGGCTGCCTGGTGGGACGCAGCAGCGGCGGATCGAGGCCTGGAAATACACCAGCCTGCGATCGGTCGCCGAGGCCGCCTTTCGCCGGGAGGCGGCGCCTCGACATGAGGCAGAAACAATTTTGTCGGGGCTGCCTCTGCTGGATGCGCCTCGGGTCGTGTTTGTCGATGGCGCACTGCGTGGCGATCTGTCGGTGATGCCGGCAGCTGGTTTCGCGCAATTCGCGGAACAGCCGGATTTCGGTACACTGTCGTGGCCGGACCGGGAGCCTATGGTGGCGTTGAATACGATGCTGGCGGCGGATGGGGCGGCATTGGATGTGCCGGCTGGTCAGGACGGCGGCATCGTGCAGCTTGTCAGTGTGGCTGCGAGCGATGCGGATTTCCATCCTCGCCATAGCGTTCGCCTGGGCAAAGATGCGAGGCTGACACTGGTGGAGATCTCCGCCGGACAGGGAACGTATTTGCTGAATACCGTTGCGGAGATCCATGTCGCTGCCGGTGCGCATTTGACGCATATCCGGT
>JAQGHW010000241.1 GCA_028291505.1 Rhodopila sp.
AATGAAACAGACCCCCGCCTACGACATAGCAAATGACGTCCTCCTGTCCCTGGTACCGCCGAACGCTCGCCGCATCATCGATGTCGGGTGCATGGTCGGTGCGATGGCACGGGAGGTCCGAACGCGCTCACCCCATGCCGAGTTTGTCGGTCTCGACATCGACCCGAATTACGCAGCAATCGCCGCGCAGCACTGCACCGAAGCCTTCACCTGCGATATCGAGAACATCGACCCTGCGCTGTGGGATCGATTGTTCCCGAGCGACTGCTGGATTTTCGGCGACTGCCGGGAGCACTTGCGCGACCCATGGCTGCTGCTGCGCAGCGTCCGCGACGCGATTGACCCCGACGGCTGCCTGCTGGTCTGCTTGCCCAATGCTCAGCATTGGAGTGTGCAGTGGCGTCCGGCCAGTTCCGCCATGAAGACGCCGGTCTTATGGACCGAACCCACATCCGCTGGTTCACCCGCACCACGCTGCAGGAGATGCTGCAAGGCAGTGGATGGCAGGTCGAAAGCGCCATCAGCCGCCATATTCCGGCCGTTCAGCAGCAGGACGGCTTCCTTCAGGCGATTCGCGGACTGGCCTTGGCCGGCGGCTTCGATCCCGAAGCAGCGGTGCTCGACGCAATACCCTTCCAGTACATGTTCAAGTGCGTACCCGATATCCCTTCCTAGACTGTCCCTGAAAACGTCGAAATAAGCCCAGGCGTCGAGCCCTACACGCCCGGATCAGCTGAGATCTGTCCCCCAGCCCGAAACCAGCGCATCAGGAAACCGGCTTGCGGAACATCGGCACCATCACCCCTTTGCCCCCCACGACCGGTATCAACTTCGCCTTGCCCCGAACCATCGGCAACAGCAATCCATTCCGGGTCAGCGCCGAATCATCACCGGAATTCCACGTAAAGCTCTGCCCTCGTATCCATTCCTTCGACGCGCTCATCCCCGGCGGCTGCGCCCGATGGGTGAACAACAAGTCGTTGGCCGGCAGAAATGGCCTGATCGCACTGAACAAATCGGCAACCGAGTAAGGTTTCGGCAACACCACCGTCGCGCCGGCCTTCGCGGCAGCTGCCCTGATCCGTGGCGACGGTTCGCTCGTCGTCAGGACGATCGGCCGACTGGCATACCCCGGCCGCCGGCGAATGCGGGCGCAGGCGTCATAGGCACCCAACTGCAGCTTCGCATCGATAACCACCAGGTGCGCCACGGCATGCGCCGCATACTCCTCGGCTTCCGGGCCGGTCGCCGCCAGAAAAACCGCGAAATTCCCGCGCGTGAACTCCACCCGCAGAACGCTGCTGATCATCGGGTCCGGTTCGGCGATGATAACGATCGGTGGCGTTGACATGCAGACGTATCATGCCAGCCAAAAAGTTGAGGAACGGTTAAGACCCGCGCCCCCGCCCCCCCTGGCCGGACGCCCCCTGACCGGACGCCTCGACCGTTCGCACCCACCGGTATAACGTTCCCCCCAAGAGAGCAGGCTCTTCAAAACGCAGGAACGTCCAATGTCCGCAGCCCTGAGCAACGACGCCGCCACCCAGTTGAAGGCGCTCTACGCCGAAATGCAGCCCCGCGGCCTCTACCCGTTGTGGGAGGTCCTGGGCGCGCTGGTCACCCCACAACCCCGCTCCCCCGCTCGGGTCCACCGCTGGCGCTACGCCGAGGCGCGCGACTACCTGCTGCGCGCCGGCGACCTCATCAGCGCCGCCCAGGCCGAACGCCGCGTGCTGATCATGGAGAACCCGGGCCTGCCCGGCTCTTCCTCCGCCACCTCCAGCCTCTACGCCGGCCTGCAACTGATCCTGCCCGGTGAGATCGCCCCCTGCCACCGCCACGCCCAGTGCGCGCTGCGCTTCGTCATGGAGGGCGAAGGCGCCTTCACCGCCGTCGATGGCGAGAAAGCCATAATGCGCCCCTTCGACCTCGTGCTGACGCCAGGCTGGCAGTGGCACGACCACGGCAACACCTCCGCCCAGCCGATGATCTGGCTCGATGGCCTCGACATCCCCACCGTGCTGCACTTCGACGCCAGCTTCGCCGAACACCTGCCAGCGTCCGCCCATCCGGAAACCGTGGCGCCCGGCGACACCGCGCTGCGCTACGGCCGCAACATGCGCCCGATCCGAGGCACCGCCGCCGACCGCCGCCACAACAGCCAGCCGCTGTTCCACTACCCCTACGCCGAGTGGCGCGAGAGCCTCGAAAACCTGGCCCGGACCACCGCTCCCGACCCCCACTTCGGCCATGCGCTGGAGTTCACAAATCCAGCCGACGGCGGCGCCGTGATGCCAACGATCTCCGCCCATGTCCGCCTGCTGCCCGCCGGCTTCACCTCCCGCCCGCGCGCCGCAACCGACGGCACCATTTTCGTGGTAGTCGAGGGCCAGGGCACCGCCCGCGTCGAAGGCAAGGACATCGCACTACAGCCACGCGACACCCTGGTAGTTCCCTCCTGGCGCGAACTGGTCCTGCAAGCCGGCACCGACCTGATCCTCTTCGGCTATTCCGACCGTACCGCCCAGGAAAAGCTGGGTTTGTTCCGCGAACACCGGGGCTAAGTTCGCCGGCAAGCGCGGAGCGCGGAGAACGTCCAATCGACGCTATCACATGCATCTTGGCCTAAAGACGCCTTTCGACCCCCGTTTCATGGGGCACCGTCCCAAGATCGGATCGCGCGAAGCGCCATCTTTCGTTCTCCGCGAACTCCGAGAGCTCCGCGCACTCCGTGCCAACGCTTGCTTGCTTGCGGAAGACCAGGCACCCATCACAATAATCGTCAGCACCCCGCGACGTGTGCATGCGGTAGGGACACGCCAGGCCACCCACGACGACGCCTCCCTACCCCGAAACCTAGATATCCAGGCCAAACCCAGGCCTGACAAACGGGCGCCCCCTCCTCAGATAGTTATTGTGCAGTGCGCAAGACGCGCGTTAAACTTCCCGCACCCGTGTATCGGCCGGCCACCCCAGTCGATGCCGCGGCCAGATTGGCAATCGTTCCCGCGCCAGATCGGCGCCTCTCACGGGAGAAGCCTATGTCTGACTCGACTGGCAAAAAAGCTGATACCGTCCCCAAGAATGCGAAACTCGTTCCGGCACCCGATGACGACCATCTCGAAGACGAAGAAAAGATCCTGGCCGGCCGCGACGACGTCAACATTCCGGCCTTGCTGACCAAGGACGTGCCAGGCGGTTGATGCGGTCAGGAAGCCAACCGCCCCTCCAACGCCAACCGCCCGTTGACATCCTCCAGTGAGCGTTCGGTCGCGCGCAGCCCGTAAACCGCGTATCCCAACCCGCGCAGCACGTAGCAACCGGCAACGAAACCAAAAACCGCCTCATATCCCAGTTCGGCATAAACCCGGGCCACAATGAACGGGCCGGCCACGTTTGCCAGCCGTCCCAGGCCATACGTCAGCCCGATCACCACCAGCGCGCCAAACACCATGATCCATGTCGGGTCGCTGCTGAGACCTCACGCCGCCCCGCAGACCACCACCAGGCGACGACCGTCAGCGACTTCACCACCGGGAACCCACGCCCGAACAGCAACGTCGGCACAAACCCCGTATTAGTGATCGTCAGCGGCGACCTATAAGTAATACGCTCGGGTTCCATAGGAGACCCGATACCGTAATGAACGGAAGCAACGCCTATGACCGAATACGACGCCATCATCGTCGGGACCGGACAAGCCGGCCCCTCACTGGCCCGTCGCCTGGCCGCCAAAGGAAACCGCGTCGCGATCATCGAACGTGCCTTGTTCGGCGGCACCTGTATCAACACCGGCTGCACCCCCACCAAGGCTCTGGTCGCCAGCGCCTACGCCGCCCACATCGTTCGGCGCGCCAGCGAATATGGCGTGACAGTCGACGGGACCGTCACCATCGACATGAAACAGGTCAAGGCGCGCAAGGACGCCATCGTCGCCGCCAGCCGCAACGGCGTCGAAGCCTCCCTGCGCCGCACCACAAACGTCACCACAATCCAGGCCCACGCCAGCTTCGTCTCCCCACACCAGGTAACCATCGGCAACGAAATCCTCCACGCCCCCCGCATCTTCATCAACGTCGGCGCTCGCCCTGCCATCCCGCCAATTCCCGGCCTCGATACCGTTCCGTTCCTCACCAGCAGCACGATCCTCGACCTCGATCACATTCCGGAACATTTGATCGTGATCGGCGGCAGCTACGTCGGATTGGAGTTCGCACAGATCTATCGCCGCTTCGGCAGCGCCGTCACCGTGATCGAGGCATCGCCACGCCTCGTCGGACGCGAGGATCCAGAAATCTCCGACAACGTCCGCCAAATCCTCCAGGCCGAGGGAATCCAGATACGGCTGAACGCAAAGACCACCCGGGTCAGCCCAGGTATCAATGTCAGCATCGACCATCCCGAAGAACCCGGTGCGATAATCGGATCGCACCTGCTGCTCGCGGTCGGACGCCGCCCAAACACCGACGATCTGGGGCTCGACAAGGCCGGCGTCGCGGTAGATGCCAAAGGCTACATCAAAGTCGACGACACATTGCGCACCAGCGTCGACGGCATCTGGGCAATGGGCGAATGCAACGGCCGCGGCGCCTTCACCCACACCGCCTATAACGATTTCGAAATCGTCGCGGCCAACTTGCTCGACGGCGGCAGCCGCGGCGTCCACGACCGGATCACCGCCTATTCCCTGTTCATCGATCCGCCCCTGGGGCGCGTCGGCATGAACGAGGCGGAGGCCGTGGCCGCCGGACACAAGGTCCTGGTCGGCAGCCTGCCAATGGCGAGCGTCTCACGCGCCTACGAAAAAGGCGAAACGCTCGGTCTGATGAAAATCATGGTCGACGGCGAAACGAAACAAATACTTGGCGCCGCCATTCTGGGCACAGGCGGCGATGAAGTGGTACACAGCATCCTTGACCTGATGTATACAAAAGCACCCTATACGATTCTGCAACAGGTCGTTCACATCCATCCAACGGTAGCCGAATTCATCCCCAGCCTGTTACTCAACATGAAGTCAGTATGAAACCTCCTTCAAATCCTCCAGCCGTACCAACCCGGTTTGACTGGTGAACGTCAGGCTCTGGCTGCCGCTTTGCTGCTGCGAAAACCCGCCGATCCGGTGCTCCCCCGTATCGAAAACCCGAACCAGCACATCCCGCATCACCGCAAGCCGGCGCTGCTCGGGGAAGCACGCGTAGCGCATTTCGTTCTGCGCACCGGTCGCCGACGGCGTCCCAAGGTCCCCTGGCCACCAATGCCCCGGCGGCGGCTCCGCAGCAGCGGGAACCGGCCCGGGCATCGCCGCCAGGTCACGGCACAGCCCGTCAACCCGAGCCTTCAGGCCGTGATTGAACATGTCGCCGATCATCAACATGCCGCCCGCAGCCCACTGTCCCATCCCGCCAAGCTCCGGATGGTTGAACTGCGCCATGCTGCCGCCACCGCGACGAAGCGCCTCGGCCACCGCGCGGGCGGCATCCGCGCTGAAACCATGCCGTTGAGCGATGTCCGCGACGTTGTCTGGCATTGTCATCTCCCTATGCGTCCTGAGTGCGCACACGAACGCCCGCAGGTAACGCGCCAGACCGACCGTAACGAATAAAAATGTGCACGCCTCGCGCTATCGTGAGGCAAAACCGCCTGCCGACATCGCAGTCTCGTGAAATCAACCAAAACGGTTCCGTAGCGTTAACTCTCCAGTCCCCCGCAGGAGAATCCCGTCCGTGCAGATCAGCGCCGGCTATGACATCAGCTATCAATGCCCCCAGCCGACGCCGATGCTCCTGGTACTAAGCGTCCATCCGTCGCGCATGGCCGACGTCATCGGTCCGCACCAGATCCACTTCGATCCATCCACCGGGGCCAGCGAATATAGAGACAGCTTCGGCAATATTGGCCACCGCATCGTAGCACCAGCCGGCCCGTTGCGGATTTCGACGCGCATCCTGGTCAGCGACCCCGGCACCCCTGACGCCGTCGTTCCATATGCACCGCAACATGCCATCCAGTACCTGCCGGAAGACGCGCTGGTCTACCTGCTCGGCAGCCGATACTGCGAAACCGATCAGCTCACCCAGCTTGCATGGTCGCTGTTCGGCAATACCCCGGAAGGCTGGCCTCGGGTGCAGGCAATCTGCGACTATGTGCATAACCGGATCGAGTTCGGCTACCACCACGCCGACCCGACCCGCACCGCCTTCTCCGGCCATGCGGAGCGCCGTGGTGTCTGCCGCGACTTCGCCCATCTGGCGATTACCCTGTGCCGCTGCATGAACATTCCAGCGCGATACTGCACCGGCTACCTGGGCGATATCGGCATACCGCCCGTCGATGCGCCAATGGACTTCAGCGCCTGGTTCGAGGCCTATCTCGGCGGTCACTGGCACACCTTCGACGCTCGGCACAACACCCCACGTATCGGCCGGATCCTGATGGCCCGCGGACGCGACGCAACCGACGTAGCGCTGTCCACCATCTTCGGCCCAAGCACCCTCGTGGGATTCAATGTCATAACAGACGAGGTAAGGTAAACTCGTTCCGCAAAAACCCTTGATGACAACGGCCTTGTAACGAAACGCCGGTGGCGGACCCGCCGGGGCAATAAGCAGATGCCGTCAGCTCTCGATGCGCGGCCACCTCCCGCCTTCTCATGATCAGTGCTAAACATCCGGGCCCCAATCTGGATGACCAACCATGCTAGCCCTGGTGAACACCCCAAACGGCACCGCCCCAATCGAGCTGCGGGAAATCCCCGAACCCGCTCCAGCACGGAACGAGGCGCTCCTGGAAGTGCATGCGTTCTCCCTGAACCGCGGCGAACTGAGTTCGTTCGCGAGAAACAAGGAAGGCTGGGTCCCCGGCCAGGATGTCGCCGGCATCGTGCAGCGACAGGCCGCCAACGGCGAAGGACCCCCAGCGGGGGCGCGCGTCGTGGCACTGGTGGACGAATTCGGCTGGGCCCAGCGCGTCGCGGCGCCCGCCCACCGCATGGCCATCCTGCCCGACACCGTAACCTTCGCCCGGGCAGCCACCCTGCCCGTCGCCGGCCTGACCGCGCTGCGCACACTCCGTCATGGCGGACCGCTGATCGGGCAGCGGGTGCTGATCACCGGCGCAGCCGGCGGCGTCGGAACGCTGGCCGTCCAGATCGCCGCCCATTCCGGCGCCCATGTCACCGCCGTTGTCAGCCGCCCGGAACGGGCAGCCGGACTGCAGGCGCTGGGCGCCGCCGAGACCGTCCAAGGCATCGAAAACGCCCAAGGCCGGTTCGCGCTGATCCTGGAATCGGCCGGCGGCCCATCGCTGGCTAAAGCCATCCAGCTGGTCGAGCCCGGGGGAGCCATCGTGGTATACGGCAACTCATCGACCGAACCGACAACGATCAGCTTCGCCAATTTCCGCACCGCGCCAAACGCCCGCATCCAGAGCTTCAGTTATTTCACCTCCGAAGCCGAACATCGTTTCGCCCCGGATCTCGCATTGCTGGTATCGCTGATCGCCGATGGATCGCTGAAGCCACAGATCGGCGTCCAGCGAGACTGGCGGGAAATCCTTCAGGTCGCCGACCAGTTGCGCGACCGCCGCGTCGCCGGCAAAGCCGTGCTGGTAACGCGGACCCAATGAACCCGCGGCCAAATATCATTGCCAATTAGAATTCACCTGCCAATCCCGATGTTCGCGCCGCTCGGCTTAAGTATTGCAATGCCCGAGCAAATGGAGCACATTTGACTGCTGAGTCCAAGAGCAAAGCAATCGGATCGGACTGCGGCAAGCATCAGGGAGATATACATGACGCGCTTCGAATTGCCGATGGTAACCGGAGTATCAAGCGTCAATCGTGCTTTGACCGACGCGATCGAGGCAGACAAGTTGGGCGTCTTCGTGCGTACCGTCGGCGAACTTCGTGTCGTGCATTACGACGCCCTGTTGGATGCATTTCGGGACGGCAAGCGCCTGATGCAGGTCGCGGGCGAACCGGTCGTCCGGATCGCGGCTCACGCGACAGACGATGCCGCCATGACGGACTACGTCGAAAGCACCGGCCACAAATTCGGGCTGATCGGCGTCATCGCCGGCAAGGCCGCGCTGTTCTCGGTGTCCGCGTCCCATTCCGCCCCTTACACACTGCCGTCGACCGGCGCCCGCTGTCATCGCGAACAGCAGCCGGCCGGAACCCCGGCACGCGCCTGGTTTCATTACTATCCACCGAATGTGCGAGACCAAGCCAGGCGTAACGAATGCGTGATCTGCGGCGCCTATCTACCCTGAATCGAAACGCCGCATGCTGTCGACATTCCTCAGCCAGCTGCAAGGTTATTGCTCCAGGTACCCCGCCCTGAAAATGCGCCGCTACTGCCGGCAGTTGCGTCTCGCCCGGGAACATGACCGGCTGGTACATCGCTACTTGAAGCGAACGGTGACCGAAGGCGGATCGATCCTGCAGGCGGATGTCCTCGACTGGCCGGCCCTCGGCGGCCAGGAAATCGTGCCCCTCGATCTGGAGGCCGGACCAGACTGGCTCATCATAGACGCAGGAACAACGGTCGATACCTGGTTCGGTGACCTATTCAGACACCCGACGCGCACGTGCGGGCCGTCGTCGCGGTACGCATGCCGCCGGCGCCCGCAGTCGGACCGCCGGAGCCACCGCCCGGCAGGCGATCCCGCGACGAACCGCAACGGGCCGCCGCTCATCGA
>JAQGHW010000253.1 GCA_028291505.1 Rhodopila sp.
CTCAATCTCCGTGCAAGCTTGCGCGGCCTTCGCCGGTCAAGATGCTGAACTTTCTACGTTACCTTGTCTTCTTGCTAAGGCGTTGCGCGGTCGTCATGGGATCGGACTGCAGCTGCTGATTCAATTAGCAGTTACAGTGGTTTGAACTCAGCATGACCAATCGGTTTGCACGGAGATTGAGGAGGAACCCAATTGCAGCAACCCGACACCAGAGATGAACTTCGGGTGCACCGTGCAGTGGTGTCGGACCGAGACTCCAGGGTGGCAACATCAGCCCACGGTCTCCAGCGAAAAGCTGCGAACGCGGGTGCTGTGCGCCAGATAGAAATCACCTTGGATGATCTTGCCCACGCCAACGCGCAGGAGCCCGCAACGAGGTCGCCATTCCAAGATCTCGCCGCGCCGCTCGATACAGACATCGGCACTGTAGAGGCCGCGCTGCATCGTGAGCATCGGGCAGTCGAATTCCACTTGGCCCAGCCCACGCTCCAGCCGCAGCCCCGATCCCGAAGACAATTCCGTACAGAGATATCCGCTCGGCCAAATGAATGATACACGAACCAAGACATCGTCCAGCGGCTCCCGTGCCTCATAGGAGAGGCAGCAACGAAGGGGCTCGCCGGTGCGGACCGGACCGGCATCGTTGGTGTCGAACGTAAGGCCTTTGCTGGCGATCGGACCCTGCGCCCCCTCCATGGACTGTGTGAATAATGCAGCATGGTAGGCCCCGACAACGTCGCTGGGATCGCCTTCCAACATTATACGGCCGGCGCTGAGGAGCAGGGCCCGACCGCAGACCCTCTCGACAGCCGCAAGGTCGTGCGATACCAGCAGCACGGTCCTGCCCTCGCGTCGCAGTTCCTCAATGCGCTCAAAGCAGCGCGCCTGAAAGGCAACATCTCCGACCGCGAGCACCTCGTCGAGCAACAGGATGTCAGCGCTCAGGTGGGCGGCAATGGCGAAGCCCAGCCGCACGAACATGCCGGACGAATACCGCTTCACTGGCGTGTCAAGGAAGTCGCCCACCTCCGCGAATTCAACTATGCTCGGCAGCTTGCGCGCGATCTCGCGGTGGCCCATGCCGAGAATCGCGCCGTTGAGGAAGATGTTCTCCCGCCCGGTAAGATCCGGTTGGAAGCCGGCGCCGACCTCCACCAGCGAGGCAAGCCGGCCGTTAATCTCGATTTCTCCCGTGCTAGGCGCCGTGATACCCGAGAGCAGCCTGATCAGCGTGGTCTTTCCCGACCCGTTTGGACCGACGATTCCCAGCGTCTCGCCCCGCCGGATCTCGAAGCACACGTCTCGCAATGCCCAGAACACCTCGCGCCGAGGCAGAAGGCCGAGCAGCCGCCGCCTCGTGTCGCCACGGGCGGGGACGTTGAAGCGCTTCGAGACGTTCCTGACCTGTACGTTGATCACAATCCGGCTCCCGGTATCTCGGCTGCGTCAGCTACATCTCATCGACGATCCTCGCTTCCAGCCGCTTAAATGCGCAGTAAGCGAGGAGAAAGAACGCACCGCCCGACAGAGCGCAGTACAGCAGGCCCCTGGCATTCGGCGCGCCCCCGTCCAGCACTGCATGCCGGAAGCCATCGACCAAGATCGCCAGCGGATTCGCCCAGTAGATCGCCCGAAATGCCTGCGGTACCGCCGTATAGGGATACACGATCGGCGCCGTGAACATGAGGACCTGGAGCACCAGTGGCAGTGCGACGTTGATGTCGCGGACGCGGACCTGCATCGCGGACAGCAGTAGACAGAACGCGGCAGCATGGAGGGTAAGAATCCCTATGATCGGGACCGCGAAAAGCGCCTGCGGCGATAGCGGCACGCCGCAGGACAGCATCATACCCAATAACAAGACGACGGCGATGAGGAGGTCGAACAGCGCCGCAGCAACGTAACAGAGCGGCACAATTTCACGCGGAAAATAGACCTTCGCCATCAGCGGCTGGTGCGACAACATGCCGCCGGCGGCTGTGCTCATTGCGGTGGAGCAAAAACTCCACGGAAGCAGACCCGCCATGACAAACAGCGGATAGGGCAAAGGCGCGGTGTTGTACCCCACAGCGCGTGAGAAGACGGCCACATACAGCAGCATCAGCGCCAGAGGCTGGAGGACTGCCCAGAGCCAGCCCAGTATCGATTGCCGGTAGCGGAGCTTCAGCCGGGTCGCGGTCATGGCACGAAACAGGCCGGCGTACCGGGCGAGCAATTTCAGATCATCAGGAATGGATCCAAAGAACGGGCGCGCGGGCCGGATCACCTGTCTGGGGCGGTTTGGCTCGCCGGGAGAGCTGCAGACGTGTGGGTCCTTCACAATGCTTTTCATTGGATCTCACCCTGAGACGGGGTGTGCAAGCGCCCGCTCAATTTCCCGGGCGATCTGTTGCTGACCCGCGGCCTCGGCGAGGAAGCGCGTGTGAGCGCCTGGAACATCGTGTACGCGGACTCTCTCGGCCCGCCGCTCCCAACCGCGCGCAACATCCTCGGAAAACCACAGCCGGTTCTTGCAGCGGAAAAGCTGGATCTCCCCGGCATAGAGGGCACGCTGCTGATAGCCACGTACCGCCTGCCACGTAACCAACCAAAGGTGGTCAAGGTATCGTTGTTCGTCGCGCATGACTGGCAAGTGCCGACGTCGGAAAAGAGGCGCAACCCAGCCTGCGAAACCATGCAGAAGTCGACTGGCAACCCGTCGTGGCCAGTAGATCCGGTAACAGCCATTCACTGCGGTATCGAACTCCGCCAGCAGCGCCACCTCCCGGCCCTCGGCCTGTAGCCGTAGCGCTATTTCCAGGACAAGAATGCCGCCATCGCACAGCCCCCCGAGCAAGTAAGGGCCCGCGGGTTCGATAGCCAGGATGTCGTGCAAGAACTCGGCGGCGATCTCGGGAATCGTCGTCAACAGCCGATCGCCAGCGAGCAGCCGTTGCTCCTGTAACGCGAGGATGTCGAGCTGGAAAAAAGGCTGCTCAGGTTCGAGCGCACGGCTGAGGTCGCGAATTTCCGGCGCCGAGCCGGAGACAAAGAGCGGCGGACGCTTCCCGCCCCGGAAAATCGGAATGGCGGCGCACCGGGGGCTGTCATTCATACAAAGCCGACGCGCCATCCCCTCGATCGTGGGCTCCTGGAACAGCAGCGAGACCGGAATCCGCCGCCCCAGCGCGCGGCTAACTTCGTGCACTACCGCAACAGCCTGCAGTGAATGGCCGCCCAGGTCGAAGAAGTTCGTCCGGGTACCAGGCGGTCGATGATGCAGTATTCTCTCCCAAATGTCGGTCAGGATTTGCTCCAGTGTCGGGTCAGAGACGCTCCTCTCGGTCGCGCTTTGCGGCGGCGCGATGGCCGGCGGTTGTGGCCCGGATCGCTGCTGCGCCATCCATGGTTCAGACATGCCGCCGAGCTGGGCAATTCGTGTCTCCGGCTGCGTAACGGCCTCCGTCAGCAGGCAGATGTAGTGGTGCAGCAAGCTGCTGATCTG
>JAQGHW010000350.1 GCA_028291505.1 Rhodopila sp.
TCGGCCCCATGGTCTGCCAGCATTCCCCAATGCTGCGTCTTCAATCCACAACGTCAGGTTGCCGCGCCGGCTCGGGCCCGCTTCGTAGGCCGGCCAGTTCTGCACCTTGAACGACATCTTCGGGATGTGGTGGCGGCGGGCGGCGTTGTGTTTGTGTGGCATTGGAATAATCAGAACCAGAGAGGGGAGAGCATCCTACCATCCCTGGACCGGTCGAGTGCACCAACGCCTCATTGCTGTCGCCAGGCGTGGACACGAAGTGCTCGAGGCCATTCAATAAGTGCGACGCCGAACACGCCCACTTCGTAGGAGCAGCGGGAGCAACGCTACGGCATCACCTCGACCGTGCCGTGCATACCGAAGAAATTGTGAAGAAAATGGGTGCATTCGACACGGTATATGCCCGGCGTGCGGGGCACCACTGCGATTTCAACGGTCTGATGTGACCGGACAGCCACGTCACCGTTGGGCGGCTGCAACGAGCCGGGAAGAATGCTGCTGGCCGCGAAGAACGCGGGGGCACTGAAATCATGCCCGCCGCTGCCATCGTTCACGAGGCGCAGCCGAATCGGTACGCCGGCCTTGAGTCGCAGATTCTCAGGGTCAAAGGCGAAGCTCGACAACCGAACCTCGATGGTCGCGTCACCACCGGCCGGTGCCCTGGTCTGTTGGGCGCTGCCTGATAATGGCGTCGAAAATGCTGCGAGTGCAATGATCAAAGTCGATGCGATGATCCGCATGATTTCTTCCTGCGCATCAAGATGCCCATGATCGGTCGGATATCGGATCGCCGCCAGCAAAACCCAACCGTCCCAGAAAGCGACGCATGTTGTTGCTAATCCCGCTAGAGCTTGAGCACATGCTCAAGCTCGGCCTTTCGCGCCTCAAGGACAGCCACTTTCGTCCCCATATCGGCGATCTCCTTCTTGATGGCGCGCAGTTCGGTCTGGGCCCTCCTGCTCATCAAGTGTTCGGAGCCAAGCTTCTCCGCAATGTAAGGCTCAAGCTCGCTTCTCAGGACTCTGGGATAGGGGTTGCCCGAGACCGCCCCTTCCCGGAATTCAAGTCTGCCGGCTCGGATATCCTCAACGATGAAATCGCGGGTCACCCCGTATTCCTTCTGGGCCGTCACATCGCTGAGGACGGCGCCTTCCGATTCCATTCGCCATGTTCCGCCATAGCTGACCTGATACCACGAGGCGACCATCGTTGACATCAGCAGCGCTCGTCACTGCGGCAACCGTGCGACGGTCGCCATTGAGGGCCGGACCGTCGCTCAATCGATTACACGGCCTCCCTGAGTTCCTTGGCCGCCCGGAAGGCGATCTTTTTGCTGGCCGCGATCTCGATGGATTCGCCGGTGGCAGGATTCCTTCCCATCCGAGCCGCTCTCGCCCGCACTTGCAGGATGCCGAGACCGGTCAGACGAATTTTGTCACCTTTCTTGAGGTGCTGGGTGGCCAGCGTCACCAAGTCGCCCAACACGGCCTCAGCCTGCTTTTTCGACAGGTCATGCCCCTCGGCCAAGGTGGCCGCGATCTGCCTGAGCGTGATCGTAGCCTGCGGCGCAGCCTTCGCCGGTATCGCCTTCTTGGCTGGTGCAGCGGCCTTCTTTGCCGCAACAGGGGCCTTGTTCGCGGTGGCGGGAGCCTTGACCGGGGCGGCGGGCTTCTTGGCGAACGGGACGGCCTTCACAGGCGTTGAGGGCTTCTTCACGGTGGTGATTGCTTTCATTGGCGCGGGCGCGTTCTTGGCGGTGGCAGCAGGTTTCTTGGCGGGCGACATCTCTATCTCCTTTGGAAATTTGTTGGGGCGGCAACCTGCTCGCGCCGCTACGATCCGGACACCGGCTCCGATATGTCATTTCCATAATTCGGTGTCACTGTATTTCCTCACCGTCTGCCACCCGATCAGCTGAAAATGCCGGAAGGCGGAATAGATCGACTCTCATCTTCTGAATCGTGGCCGCCCCACACTCCATACGGTCAAATCCAGAACCGAAAGCGATCGCGAAGGTTTCAACCAAAGCCTGCGAAACTGGCGCCAACTCGATGGACATTTGCCTGTGGTTTCCGTAATGGGGCCAAACGTGAAACGGAGATGGCTTAGTGGATAACGGAATTATCAGCCTAACGACTCAAATTGTATCGGCTCATGTTGCGGCGAATGATGTGTCGACGGACCAGCTAGCGGGGCTGATCCGCGACGTTCATCGGGCGCTTACGACGGTCAGTCAAACTCCAGCCGAACTAACAAAGAGTGAACCTGCGGTGCACGTAAAGGCGTCTGTCTTTGCCGACCACATTCTCTGTCTCGATTGCGGCCAAGGCTTCAAGATGCTCAAGCGCCACCTGGCGACGGATCATCAGACGACGCCGGACCAGTATCGGACTAAATGGAATTTGCCGCCGTCGTACCCGATGGTCGCGCCTCAATATGCTGCGACGCGTTCACAACTTGCCAAGGACAACGGGCTGGGACGCAAGGTGGAGGCGGTGCCCCTGCCGAACAAGCGCGGACGTCCGAAGCGCGGGTAAGGCTGCATTCGGGCCATCCGCACACGGACTTTTTGCTCAGGCGAGATGGGTTGGCCTTCAATGGCTGACCACCTCCGGTCAGCCGAAATCAGAGCGGCTTGCCGCCAGCCCTGTCCTTGGCAACTCTGCTAACGGTTGGGGCCGAACGTCTGGCGAATGGTTCAAGGCACCATTCAAGCATGCTTTGTGCCCGAGTCTGCTGCTGATCTTAATCGGCAGCCGCTACCCGCCG
>JAQGHW010000351.1 GCA_028291505.1 Rhodopila sp.
GTGCGTCTGGTTCAGCTTCTCCAGGCCGGCGATGATCCGCCGCAGGCGATGGATATCATCGACGTGGGTCAGCCAGTGCAGTTCAATCACGATCTGGGAAAAGCGTGCCATGGTCGCCTCGGAGATATCGGCGAGCACGTTCCATTCCGCACCCTCGATATCCATCTTCAGGATCAGGTCGTGCTGATCGTGGTGCTTGTTGATTCCGATCAGCTGATCGATGGTTTTCAGCTTGGGATCGTTCACCGGCCGCCCGCAAATGCCGATCTTGAAGCTGTGGAATTTTGGATGCTCCGCCGGGAACCGGTCGATCGTATGGTCATATTGATAGACGTCGCAGCCGAGTGCCGCCATATCCACGTCCCAGGATGCGTCGTCACTGATCCCCATGGAATAGACGGTGGCATTTTCCAGGCCATGATCCAACATCAGGTACCCGCCGTCGTAGTCGCGGCCTTTTCGAACGAAGGACTTTCCGGCCACATCCTGAGGTCGCAGCAAGGAGAAAATCCTGCGGGCCCAGGGCTGCAGGCGCGGGTTAGGCATATTTACGATTTCAGGCGCAATGCCCGGTAATATCAGCTTCTCTTTGGCTTTGTCCTTCAGCAGCTCGTTCGACTTGTCTTCGATATTGACAAGTCGTTCCCGCAGCTCATCCAGCATCGGCCCGTGGTCAACACGGTTGGCTATTTCTCTATCCTTGAGCAGTTCATTCGACTTGTCTTCAATGTTGACGAGGCGATGCCGCAATTCATCCAGCAGTGGTGCGCGGTTCGGATCCAAGGTCTGTCCAGGCGATGCGGACGACGGGTCGTCCTGGGTGGTGTCGCGCGAATTGAGTGCCAGCTTCAGGCGCTGGACAATCCCTGTGTTGGCCGAGGCTGTCATGTTGTCTCGCACTTACGGCAGTTGCTCATCGAGGCAGTCCGTTATCCGGCGGCAAATCATCGCGCCAGCGGGTTTTCCCCTGGCTGATCGTGGCAACCGCGGTCCGGCGATCGCGGGTGGTTCTGCCCTATTTCGCCATGGCTGGCAAACTTGCACCAGAAGCCGATGCCACCTCGACCGGCCGTGCATCGAGGAAGGCCAGAATCGCATCGGCCACGGCCTGCGGCGGGGTTTCCGACAGGCAGACCGGCGGCTCGAAACCACGGGGACAATGCGTCATCCAGTCCTTGGTGGTCCACCAGCAGCCCCCACAGACATGTGGCGCGATATTAATGTTCCGCTCGTAGCCGAAATAAGCCGGCGGCGTCGGTCCGAACACGACGCAGGAGACCGTTCCGATGCAGGCGGCAAGATGCACCAGACCGCTCTCATTATCTATGTGTAACGTAGATCCCGCGAGGATCGCGGTTGCATCGCCAAGAGTTGTCTTGTTGAGCAGCGCCATGTCCACGCCCTCGATCCGGCGGCTGGTCGTGCTGCCAAGCTGCACCACGAAAAGGTCGGGGTAACGGGCCCGCAGCAGCGACAAGACCGTCCCGAAATGCGGGTATATCTTCGTCGACTGGTGTGCGAATCCGTACGCCGTCTGAAATTCCGAGTCGAAACCATTATGAATTGTCACATACGGGCGGCTCTGCAGACCGAACTTTTCACGCAGGGTCGCATCCACGGGAAGGCTGTACAAATGCCCTCCGTACGGGATGCCCGACATCGCATGGGCAAAATTGTGCCTGTTCAAATTCATGAACACCGCTTTGGTGCCAAGCAGGCCATCAAGCCTGGGATGGGCATGAATGATCTCATTCATATCCCGCGCGTTACGAAACCGGTCGATGAACTCGCAGATCCTGACCAACCTGGGGGAACGGCTGTTCAAGGTCACCCATTTGATCGAGTCATAGTAGAGAACGATGAACTGTGACACCCACATCGAGACGGCATATTGGTTGTAATATTTGTTCCCGCTCCAGCAAAAATATTCGTCGTAACTTCGGTTGAATTGAGGCATGCCACCAAAAATCCACGTGGCGGTCTCGGGGCGGGAGCTGTAGATGTCAAAACGAAAGTCGCCGACGGCAGCGACCAGGTCGCGGATATAACGCGCCGCAATCAGGTGATCACCTACCCCCCCTCCAATCTTGAAGGCGGCCAGGACATCGCTCGTATCAGGCAGCTCGGTCGGACGCGATGACGGGCCGGCGTCCGCACCGGGCATCGCGTACACGCTTGGCCTGGCCTGGCGAAACGCATGGACAGTTTGCAGCAGCAGCGTACCAAACCGAGAACGATGCAGCCCCGTACCCATCAGTAACGCGCGAAACAAAGCTCTGAACAATTCCCACTCCCTCAACCGACATTATATGATCTTCAAAGGTCTGCCCGGCGGTGTCCCCACTCGCCGAAGTGCGGTTCGAAAGGCACCGGTCCTGGCGCGATTGTGATACGCTGCCATCGTGCCAAATGGGAGGCATCTGGCGGCAGGAGCGCAGCCGCTGCGAACGTTGCTCCCCGAGACACCATACCGCTGGAAAATCCCAATATTACCAACCCCACAGATTGTGACCGTACTGAATCTTACGAAATTTGACAACCCTTGAATACGTCGTCATCAACCCATCCGTTCTTGGTATGTTGCCGCCGTGAGGTCCCGATTTCCACGCGATGGCATCGCCGTTCAACACTGCCGAACCGTTGCGCGGCGCCGCACAAGGGGATACATCGACAGATTGTTGCCCTTTTTGCAGATATTGTTGCATTGAGCTTAAAACGGAAGTCATCATGAGATTGGCATCAGTCGTGATGCGTGTTCAAAAATTGGTCCAATCGTTCCGGAATGCGCGACAGCACTCCGGAAGTTCGGTTGCGGCGCTTGGCCATGTCAGCCGGTTGGTCGCCCGAAACTTGCCGGTCGCCGTCAGGCAGGCGCGCAGCGTTGCGCGTTACAGGACCGAAGCACGCAAGATCATCGATACCAAGGCGCGCGCAAACCACGCGACGCCCTTCCTAAGCATCAAAGTCACCGGCGGCCTCGGCGATTCGCTGGTGATCGCGCGGTTCATCCGCGACCTGTCAGCCCATGTCGGCGGTTTCGACTTCGACATCTACACCACCCGGCCCGAAAGCGCGCAGTGGGTTTTCGGCGCCGTCGATGGCTTGCGCGGCTGTCATGATGAGCTGCTGTTTGATTTCACCTTGTCCGGTTACGACCTCGCGGCATGTGTCAATCAATTCGTGACTTTCAACGAAAAACTTGCGCAATGGACCCGCCTTCGTTCCCATCCGAAGCTCGTGCAGGCCGCCAGCAACGCGATTCGGTTCCGCCCGAAGATCGAGCCCTTTATTCAGAACCACCCTTATATGGATGCTTACCTGGCCCAGAAAGCGGTGTATTCCAATCGAAACCGAGCAGATTTCCTCCACTACATTGCCGGCATACCGTATGGCGGCGACCGGCTGGATCTGGCGGTCGCCCCCGGGACCGCGCGGCACTATGGTTTGACGCCGAAGCGTTACATAACGATCCACAATGGGTTCGATCCCGAATTCTTTACATCGAACGGCCAGGCGACCAAGTGCTACCCGCACTTCGGGGCGGTGATCTCACTGCTCCGGCAGAAATGGTCCGGTCTTCAGTTCGTACAGATCGGGGTGGCGACCAGCCAGCCCCTGCAGGAGGTCGACCTCAACCTGGTCAACCTCACGTCTCAGACACACGCGGCCGGCCTGATCGGGGAGGCACTCCTGCACATCGATAACGAAGGAGGCCTCGTCCATCTGGCACGCTGCCTGGGCGTGGACAGCTGTGTCGTTTTCGGACCGACACCATCAAATTATTTCGGATACGCGGGCAATATCAACATCGATCCCGCGTTTTGCGGCGGATGTTGGTGGAACAACGAAACCTGGATGGATCGGTGCCCGCGCGGCTTTGAGACCGCACGCTGCATGACTGAGCAGCACCCCAAAACCGTCGCCGCCGCTATCGATCGGCACCTGTCGAGGAAGCTGCTCCCGCAGCAGGATGAACCAGCAAAAGTAGGCGTGGTGGCCCGCATGCCGGCGGTCGGCCGGGCGGCGGCCCGCAGATTCGACTGATACCAGCGGCCCGAATAAGATACCGGCGCCCTCTACCGCGAAACCAGGGGGACCCGACCCCCGGGCCGTCGACAGCCTCTACCGCACACCATACAACGACACGGCATTGTTCAAGAAGAAATCCCGCTTCTTCTGCTCAGGCAACGGCATCGGCAGCACCTGGGTCGGATCGTCATAGTCCCAATGCGGATAATCCGTGGCGAACAGCAGCCGGTCCCAGCCGATCCAGTCGATCGCGTCCAACACATGGGCGCGGTTCGCCGGTTCCTCCATCGGCTGCGTCGTCAGCCACACGTGGTCATGGATATACTCGCTCGGTAGCCGCTTCAGATGCGGCGTCTCCACCTTCAGCCGGTTCCAGATCTTGTCCAGCCGCCACGCCAGCGAGGGCAGCCACGCGAACCCAGCCTCGATCATCACCAGCCGCATCCCCGGCACCCGCTCGAACACGCCCTCGATCACCATCGAGGTCACGAACGACTGGCTCGACTGCGAATGTCCGACCATGTCCTCGATATAGTACGACGGCCAGCCAGCACCGCTGACGGGATAGCCGCCGAACCCGAACGCATGCACACCAACCGGCAAACCCGCGGCCGCGGCCGCCTCGTACACCTTCCAGTAACGCTTCTGTCCCGGTGGCTCGCTGGTGCGGCTCAACATCAGCACCTGCACGAAATGCCGATCGCCCGCATAGCGCTCGATCTCCGCCACCGCGGCGTCCGCGTCTTCGTACGGGACGACGATGGACCCTTTCAACCGCGGTTCAGGGATCAGCCACTCGTGCAACTGCCACTCGTTCATGGCGTGGCAGACCGCAGCACCGAACTCCCGATTCTGGAAACTCTGGCCGTTGTCGCCGGTGGCGTTCAGGATGCCCAGCACGCAATTGTTGTTGTCCAGCAACTGTTCCCGCAGGAACGGCAAACTGCTGCCCGGACGCCCACCCGCCGGCCACGCATCGCGACGGGACGCGTTGGGCTGGCCCTTCGGATAGGCCGGCCCGGCCTGGTACGCCTGCCGGGGCCGCGAGCCGAACATCTGCATATGTTCAATCCAGCGCTTCTCCAGATACGGATGCAGCGCCTTGTCGTTGTTGCGCTGCGGATGGATGTCGCAATCCGCCGTCGCCAGCTTCGACTGGTTGGCCGGCTGCGGCAGCGGCTTGGAGGTAACCTGGACATTCATCGTACCATCTCCGTCAAGCGGGGGTTCGTGATCGGATCATGCGCCTCAGTGTCGGCGCATCGGCACCAATTGTCCACCAGATGCAGTCCCGGCCTCTGCGCAGGCAGGGCAGGCGTTGATCCCTCGGTCGATCCGGTCCATCCAACGGTCGTGGACGATGCCCGGGACCCGTTACACGACCGGGCCAGGCGTCACAGCCGTGAGTATGTCGCCCGCGGGTTGTCGATCATGATCTTCCGCACCAGCGCCTGCGACAACCCGGCCGGCAGCACGTCCTCGCCATCAAACTGCCAGTGTGGATAATCGGTCGAGAACAGCAGCAACTCATCCGAATCCATATGTTCCATCAGCTTCTGGAACATCTCCTCCGACGGCGGTCCGTCGCACGGCTGAATCGTCAACCGCACATTCGATTTCACCACCTCGGCCGGCGCCCGGTCCAGCCAAGGCACCTCCATCCGCAGCCCGCGCCAGAATTTCGTCAAGCGCCACAGATGCGCCGGCAGCCAGGTGAACCCGGACTCCAGCAGCACCACCTTCAGTTCGGGGAATTTCACGAACACCCCCTCGCAGATCAGCGATGACAGCGCCTGCTGGAACGCCGGGGCCTGCGCGGCATAGTCCTCGGTATAGTAGGATGGCCATCCCACGGGCGTCACCGGATGCCGGTACGCGCTGCCGGCATGGATACCCACCGTCAGCCCATGTTTCACCGCCGCCGCATAGATCGGCCAGTAATGCCGCTTGCCCAGCGGCATGTCGTTCATCACCAGCAGCAGCACCTGGACGAACCGCTTGTCCGGTGCCACGCGGTTGATCTCGTCCACCGCCATCTCCGGACTCTGCGCCGGCACCACGATGGACGCCCGCAGCCTGGGCTCCTTGTCGAGCCACTCCGCCGCCATCCAGTCGTTCACCGCCCGGGCAAATCCGGCCCCCATGTCCTCGCTGAACAGCAGTTGCACCCCGTACAGGCAGTTGGCGATGGCGATACTGGTCCGGAACGGATCCAGCGCATGCCGCCGCAACAGCTCCAGGTCCGATCCCGGCCTGACGCCCTCCACCCGCCAGTCAGGGCGAGCCGTCAGCGGGCTGTTGGCCGG
>JAQGHW010000392.1 GCA_028291505.1 Rhodopila sp.
GGTTCGGGACACTAGCGCCGGCGAAACCATCGCAAGCTCCTCGGCGCCGCGGTGCCTTCTCGTTCCGCTGCCGACCTGACCTCCGCCTCGACCGGCGAATCGCGCGTCAGGAGCTCCATCGCCGACAAAGGCCGCGGCGGCGCTTCGTATCGGCCTTCCGGCTCCGGCTCCGGCGCCACCCGGTCGGCGTGCAGCAATTCATCGGCACGCCAGCACACCGACCACCAGGATGCGAAATCAATATCGGTGACGCCGTCGTCGGGTGCGAACCGGGAGACGTAGCCCTTGATCAAGCCGGGCTCGAGCCTCTCGACCGAACCCGCTTGATGTTCGTCGTTCGCCTCCACGACCCAAAGCAGGGTGTTCGGACCCAGCCTCCGCAGGATCTCCAGCAACGGCTGCATCTGGTCGCGATGCGTCGTGGCTCGCGACTTCCACACCCAGGTCTTGCCGCCGGATTTCAGGTCCCTCAGCAGTTTGTCGCGCAGCCCGCCCAGCCGAACCGTTTCCAATCCGGCTTGAACTTCCAGCTCGACCGCGCCCTCCGCGATCCCGGTGCTGTACCGCAAGCCGTAGACGGACTCGCTCGCGATCAATTCGCGCCGGCCGCGTACGTCTTCTGCAAAGACCCGGATGGTGCCAAGCCCATCGAACCCGCGTTCCAGTGCGCCGACCAGCTTTCCCAGCCGCTGTTCAGGCGCCACCAAGAAGTCGTTGAACGTCAGCAGCCCCGGCGGTTCGACCCCGGCCTGGCGTTGCACAAGGCCAAACTCGCAGTTGTCGCCCAGGCTTTCGAAATCCAGCACCAAATCATCGATCGCCCGGCTCGCCACGCCGGCAGTAACGGACGGCAGCCTGGCCGCTGTGTCGACGCCGCCGCGGTCGGCCAGCCGAACGGACAGTTCCGTCAGCCGCCTCTCGACAATGTCCAGATCGACCGCCCACTGCCCCGGCTTGACAGGTTCCACGACCGCTTCGAACAGATCTCCCCAGTAGTCGAGCCCAGCCGCCTGGGCGAGCCGGTTGGCGGACGCGTTCTGGTGATGTCGCGGCATCCATTCCCACAACAATGTGCCAGGCCGGCAGAACAGTACATCGCTCAGGCCCCCGCTATGCGGACCGATGACCACATCCGCATTGCGGAACAGATTGATACGTTCGGCGACGCCCAGCCGCCCGCGCTCGACGATGGTGACACCCAGCCGCCGCAGCAGGTCGATCACTGCACCTTCGTTACGGATTGCCCCATAAGACGGAGTGACCTCGTCAATGTACAAAATTCTGTCACTTGATGGCAACGATGGGACAGCCTCAGCGATCCGTCTGGCCGTATCCAGCGTGCTCAGGCAGATCGCGAAACTGGTGCCACCAGTCAGAAACTCCGAATACTCAACGCGTGAAAACTGATATCGGGCGCCGGCTTGCGGTGTCAGCCGCGGGACCAGGTCGTAGCCCAGCAGGGCAAGGAATTCCTCCTGCCAAGGTTCCAGGCGCGGCAGTATCAGGCGTACGCCCCGGGTCCGCTTCTGCCGTAACGACCAGTCGATCGCCGGCAGACATTGGGTCAACCAGTGCTGATAGCCCCAATGCGCGTTGTTGTAGCCGAAAATGAGATCTTCATCGTCTGGAACAACCGTCAGTTCCGCCGGCTCCGCGACAGGAAGGAACGCGTACCACGGCTCGAAATACACCGTCTCGGCAATCGCCTGCCCGTCCTGCCACAGGATCAGCGAATTCGTGTCCAACACGACGTTCCGCAGCGTGTGGTTCCGCACCGCCGTGGTAATGTCGCTGGCACCGAACGTATAGCCGCTCTCATGCTGGGAAAGCGCTTCACCCAGCGAGATGCGGGATGGGCCGTGGAACATGCGGACCCGCTCAAAGAACCCTGTCGCGCTCGCGACCGAGCTAAGCGTGCGGCTATCCGAAGGTGGTCCGACGGCTGACATCCCCTCTGATAACCGTTCCGGCCTGCCGGTTCCACCTATTGGTCCAGCTTCAGCACCTCACCAGCCAGATAAAGGCTGCCGCAGATCAGCACCCGCCCCGGGGTTTCGCCACGTGGCATGGCACGCAGCGCGTCCGCCACCCGCGGCCCGGGCCGAGCTACACCGCCGGATGCGGCTACAATCGCCTCGACCGGCAACGCCGAGTGCTGCTCCGGCTCGCGCACCGCCCACACCGTTTCCGCCACCGGCAGCAGGGGACGCAGGAACTCCGCCGAGTCTTTCGCCTGCTTCATCCCGACCACAAGATGCACCGGCCGGTCCGCCCAGCCCCCCAGGTGTTCCGCCAGAACCACCCCGGCACCCGGGTTATGACCGCCGTCGAGCCAAAGCTCCCAATCCGGCGGCAGCAGATCCGCCAGCCGCCCATGCAGCCGTTGCAGCCGAGCCGGCCATTCCGCTCGGGTCAGCCCCATCAGATCGTGTGCCAGATGGGTGGCGCGCAATGCCGTCAACGCGATGCCGGCGTTGTCCTGCTGGAACCGGCCGGGCAGCGACGGCGCAGGCGCGTCGAAGCCCCCCAATGCGTCCGTGTAACGAAACCCGGTCGCGGTCTGGGCAATATCCCAATCCCGCCCGCGCAGCCGCACCGGTGCATTCAGCGCCGCGGCATGGTCCAGCAACACGCGCCGGACCTCATCCGGTTGAGCGCCGATTGCCACCGGAATCCCCGGCTTCATGATCCCCGCTTTCTCCCCGGCGATGATGTCAACCGACGGCCCCAGCATCTCGCGATGATCCAGCGAGATCGAGGTAATGGCGCAGGCGGCCGGCGGATCGATCACGTTGGTCGCATCGCCGCGGCCGCCAAGACCCACCTCCAGCACGCACAGATCGGCCGGCGTCTCGGCGAACAGGTCAAAGGCGGTGGCGGTGATCACCTCGAACACCGTAATCGGCGCGCTGTCGTTGATCCGCTCGATGCGCTCCATCGCGGCGATCAACCGGTCATCCGCCACAACCGAACCGGCGACCCGGATGCGTTCGTTGAACCGCACCAGATGCGGCGACGTATACACGTGCACCCGCAAACCCGCGGCCTCCCCCATCGCTCGGATGAACGCGCAGGTGCTGCCCTTGCCATTGGTTCCGGCGACATGGATCACCGGCGGCAGCCGCCTTTCCGGATGGTCCAGGCGGCCGAGCAGGATGCGCAGCCGATCGAGGCTAAGGTCGATCAGCCTGGGATGCAGCCGCTCAAGCCGAGCGGCAATTTGTTCGATAACGTCGTTCACGCGGCCGCCTGGTGGTCCTTGCGGGTCAACAATCCGATGACCCGGCCGAGCGTCGCTTTCATCTCGGTTCGTTTTACAACCATGTCGATAATACCGTGCTCCAGCAGGTATTCGGAGCGCTGGAAACCTTCCGGCAGCTTTTCGCGAACGGTTTGTTCAATCACCCTGGCGCCGGCGAACCCAATCAGCGCACCCGGTTCGGCGATCTGGATATCACCCAGCATGGCGAACGACGCCGTGACGCCCCCGGTCGTCGGATCGGTCAGGACAACAATGAACGGCAGGCCGGCATCCTTCACCAGCCGCGTCGCGATGACCGTGCGCGGCATCTGCATCAGGCTGATCGCCCCTTCCTGCATGCGGGCACCGCCAGAGGCCGTGAAGATGATCAGCGGCGATTGTTGCAGGACCGCCAGGCGTGCGGCGGCGATGATCGCGTCCCCCACCGCGGCCCCCATGGAACCCCCGATGAAGTCGAATTCCATCACCGCGACCACAGCCTTCTGGCCGCCGATCGTACCGTGAGCGACCGTGATGGCATCATCCGTATGGGTCTTCTCGCGGGCTTCCTTCAGGCGGTCGGCGTACCGCTTGGTGTCGCGGAAACGCAGCGGGTCGGCGACTGGCTTGGGCAGTTCGATGCGGCTGTAGGCGTTCTCGTCGAAGGTCCAGTTCAGCCGTTCGGTGGACGTGGCGCGCATGTGGTGGCCGCAATGCGGGCACACCTTGCGATTCGCCGCCAGGTCCCGGTGGAAGATCATCTGCTGGCACGCGGGACACTGGTGCCACAGATTGTCCGGCACGGACGACCGGGCGAACAGGGTGCGAATCTTGGGTCGGACGTATTCGGTGAGCCAGCTCATGCGGGTGTGGATAGCCCCGGATCGGGGGGCGGGCAAGCTGGCGTCACAGGGGTTTCACATGCGTCGAGCAGGCAAGGCTTGGTATCTGGCCAAACAGGTTCAGCGACCTGCATCGTTCGAGGAGGTTCATCGTGGCTCGGCATCAACGGGATATTGGACTGCGCAACGCAGATGGTTCGGGACGCGGCGAGAAGCGGCACGTCAAGGCAACGGTGTCGAAGGTGTTTCCGGACCGGATATCGCACGACGGCGCGGAGCACCAGCACATCTGGATCGATGACCTGCAGGCGCTGGACGGCGGCGCGGATTACCAGGGCAACGTATTCGTCGCGATCCGGGTCACCGAGGGCGGGATCGGTTCGGACATCCCGTTCGAAGTGGGCACGCCGGTCGAGATGCAGGGGATGCTGATCCCGGCCGATCAGGCGGAACCGGGCCAGGACAACGCGGGACTTCCGGTGCTGCATTTCACCCACCGGCCAGTGGGATTCGTCGAGTACGAAGGCGAGGAATACGAGTAGGGATCAGCGCCGAACCGCGGCCGCCAGCGCCCGCACCTGGTCGAGTACTTTCTCCACCGCTCCCGGCAGCGCCTTTCCATCGGCATCGAGGTTTGCCGACAGCGTATCGATCAACGCCGACGCCACCACCGCCGCATCGGCCACACGGGATGCCGCCCCGGCTTGCTCCGGGGTGCGCACGCCGAACCCGATCGCGATCGGCAAATCCGTCGCGCGCCGAAGCCGGGGAATCGCCGCCTCCAGGTGCTCCGCCGTCGCGCTCCGCGTCCCGGTGATCCCCGTGATGCTGACGTAATAAACAAATCCGGAGCTGCCGTTCAGCACATGCGGCAGCCGCTCGTCATCCGTGGTGGGCGCGACCAGGCGGATGAAATCCAGTCCGTTGGCGTTGCTGTACGGCAGCAGCAGATCCGCCTCCTCGGTGGGCAGATCGACGATGATCAGCCCATCCACGCCCGCCGCCGCCGCATCGGCACAGAAACGTTCAGGACCATAGGACAGGATGGGATTGAGGTAGCCCATCAGCACCACCGGCGTCGTTTCATCGACGACACGGAAATCCCGCACCATCATCAGCACGTCGGCCACCTTGACGCCAGCCGTCAGCCCGCGCTTCCCGGCCGCCTGGATGATCGGGCCATCGGCCATCGGATCGGTGAATGGCATCCCGATCTCGATCAGGTCGGCCCCGGCCTCCGGCATCCCGCGCAGCAGAGCCATCGACGTCGCATGATCGGGGTCCCAAGCCTCCAGGAACGGGATCAGCGCCCCCCGCCCTTGGCTTTTCAGCGCGGCAAAGCGCGCGGCGATCCGGCTCATGGCGCGTCCCCGGGCGCTTCCCGGGACCTCACAGCTTCACCCCCAGGTGTTCCGCCACCGCAAAGATGTCCTTGTCGCCCCGCCCGCAGAGGTTCATCAGGATGATCTCGTCGGCACCCATCGTCGGCGCCAGTTTCGTCACATAGGCCAGTGCGTGCGCCGGCTCCAAGGCCGGAATGATCCCCTCGGTCCGCGTGCACAGCTGGAACGCCGCCAGTGCCTCCTGATCGGTCGCCGACACATACTCGACGCGGCCGATATCGTGCAGCCACGAATGTTCCGGGCCGATGCCGGGATAATCCAACCCCGCGCTGATGCTGTGCGCCTCGATGATCTGGCCGTCGTCGTCCTGCAGCAGGTAGGTGCGGTTGCCGTGCAAAACCCCAGGACGGCCGCCGGTCAGGCTGGCGGCGTGCTGGCCGGTCTCCACGCCATGACCGCCCGCCTCGACGCCGATCAGGCGAACCGAGGCGTCATCCAGGAACGGATGGAACAGCCCCATCGCATTCGACCCGCCGCCGATGCAGGCAACCGCGGCATCGGGCAGCCGCCCCTCGGCTTCCTGCAGTTGAACCTTGGCTTCCTCGCCGATCACCGACTGAAAATCGCGCACCATCATCGGATAAGGATGCGGCCCGGCGACGGTGCCAATGAGGTAATAGGTGTCCGAGACATTGGCCACCCAGTCGCGCATCGCCTCGTTCATCGCGTCCTTCAGCGTGCCGGCCCCGGACGTTACTGGCTTCACCTCGGCACCCAGCAGCTTCATCCGGAAAACGTTGGGGGATTGGCGCTCGACGTCGGTGGCGCCCATGTAGACGGTGCAGGGCAGGCCAAACAGCGCGCACATTGTGGCGGTGGCGACGCCGTGTTGCCCGGCGCCGGTCTCGGCAATAATCCGAGTCTTGCCCATCCGCCTGGCCAGCAGAATCTGGCCCATGCAGTTGTTGGCCTTGTGGCTGCCGGTGTGGTTCAACTCATCCCGCTTGAAGTAAACCTTCGCGCCCCCGAGGTGCCGGGTCAGGCGTTCGGCGAACCACAGCGGGCTGGGACGGCCGACGTAGTGCTTCAGGTGATGCTTCAGGTCCGCGTCGAACGCCGGGTCGGCTTTGGCGGCGTCGTAGGCGCGCTCCACCTCCAGGACCAGCGGCATCAGCGTCTCGGCGACGAACCGGCCGCCGAATTCGCCGAAGCGGCCGCGTTCGTTGGGACCGGTGCGCAGACTGTTGGGTGCGCTGTTCATGCCTGGCGGCGCGATATTCAAAACTTGGCTCTCCTTGCGGGGAGCGGTTCTAGAGGCTGGGCGTGTTTGGTCAAGGCAGAGCGGGCGGCGATCTCACGGTTTTTGAGTCGTCGATATCCCGCACGGTTGGGGTCGGAGCGACCGGCGCCGGCGCGTTGGGCGGCGGGTCACGGTTTTCATCACCTTGCGGGCCGAGGAACAGCTTAGGCAAACTTCCCTCGGGCAGTGCCGCTCGGCCGCCGGGCAGGATCGGTGGTGGTGGTCTATTCGGGCGGACGGGCTCCTGCGGGACTATCTTTGCGTTCATGCGCGGTTACTTTGCGTTCACGAGGCAGCAACGTGCGCCCTGGACGCTGGTTTCGTCCGGGTTGCTGATGCCACCCCAACCCGCCAGATCAACTCGGGCTTACCCCAATGCGCTTGTACCCATGGGTCTGGACAAACGGGTCTGGGCAAATGGGTTCGAACAGGCTCCAAATTTGCGTTCTGCCGTTTGTTCTTGATTTATTCCGACGCTTCCTGTAAGGAGAACTAACTAACAAACAAGCTCCAGGCCCCGTCCCATGTCCTCTGA
>JAQGHW010000414.1 GCA_028291505.1 Rhodopila sp.
TTCGTGTCGTAGCCAATGGATACCGCGGATTGGTACAGCCCACCTACGCTACAGGGGACCTACCCCTATTTCCGCGGACACACACGATGTGCGCAGTTGTAGTGAACTGATGAAGTGGCTTCCAATATGGAGCGGGTGGTCTGGCTGTTCTCCGTCGTGCTCGGCCATAGCCGGATGCTGTGTGCCGCTTTGTCGCGCACCAAGACACGCCGGCGCTCCTGCGCCGCCACGCCACCGCCTTCGAAGCAATCGGCGGCGTGCCGGAGCAGATGCATTGCGATCCCATGCGCACTGTGTTCAGCCGCGAGGACCGGATGCCGGGCACATTGTCTACAACCAGACCCGGGGCTCGACGCCCTCAAGGCGAGCGGCGAGGCATGGAGACGGGCGTCTGAGCCGGCCACCAGCAAGTTCTCCGGCTCCCGCCCCAACCCGCGCGTCAGGCGGACACCAGGCCCGATGCGATTGGCATCATGGTGTGCAAGGAGTCCACCGGGCCGGCCGTGGCGGGCTCAATCACCCCGGCTGGCGCTATCCGCGTCATGCGCCAGGTCGGCCAGCAGTTCGAAGAACGCGTTCGACTGGCCTATGAAGAGCCCGTCCTTGGTGAAGGCGTCGACAGTCGCCACCGCGCCCCCCTCTTCGTCGGAGGTCGGGCGGATGATCGAGACGGCCGGCAACTTCCGGCTCAGGAACGGACACGGCTCCGGCATGATCAGGTTGGTCTGGAATTGCTCGCCGCCGAACGGCGCGACATTGAGGTTCGGGAACACGAGCGCGGGATTGCTGGGGTCGGTCAGAGGTGCGAGCGGATCCGAGACGGCGTTGCCCGCCTTGTCATGCCAGGTCTGGAAGTGGGATGTCTCGCTCGGGCCGATGCTGAGCAAGATCCGCAGCACCTCAAGATTACTGACCTTCAGGGCCAAGGTCGGGTAAAGGCTGCTGCCGCCCTGCTCGATAAAGCAGAAATGAAAGCCAGCGGTGTTGGCGATAGCCTGGATGTGGCCGCTCGGGTGCAGGTCGGCATCTGTTATCGGGATGGCCGGAAACTGCCCGCTGCTCAAACTCGGGACCGCCTGCGGAAACCGGAAGCCGGGCTGCAGATCGGGGTTTTTCGCACTGCTGCGGTACCGGGTGTACCAGCTCGTGTCCACCGTGAGCTGCATGAGGTTGGTGAGCCGGCCGATCTGATTGGCCCCGGTGGCGCGACTGCTCGGCAACGTGCGGAACTGATCGAGGTTGACCGGGTCCGCGCCCTTGGAAGCCAAATAGGCGTTCAGGAAGTCCCGATGGGTGAACTCATCGTCGGTGTTGTCGTGGATATACTGCGCCATGTCGGCATCAAGGTTGTTGAGAGCGGCGGTATAAGCCGCACTTCCCCCGGTCGGCAGTCCGGGGATTTCGCTGTCCTGGACGCCGCCGAGTTCGGCGTATTGCAGCCACAGATCGGCTTCGATGGTTTCGACCGCGGCCAGGAATGTGAGGATAGCGATGTCTCCCTTGGTCACTCCGCCGCCTGGGTCGGCCAACGCGGGCGAGCCTTTGGCCAACAGCCCTACGCCGATTGCGGCACCGCCGGCCGCCAGGGCGCCGTGCTTGATGAACGCGCGCCGATTCGCGCGGGCGCTGGATTTCTCAATCTGATCTTGCATCGCTGTTCCCTCTGATACTGCTTGTTAGGCGTGTCGCTTCCTTTGGTCAGGCTGCGGCCCCGGAGCGTGTGAGGGACGAGCCTCTGCCTGGGACGGTCCACGGGCCGCTTTATTCCGCCTGCTCTCCGTGAGGTGAGGGTGTGTGCAGAGATTGGCGGGATAGGGACGGAACCGATATAACCGACCGTGCCCTTGCCGGCCGGGGTACCGCGGATGGGAGCGTGTTTGCAAAGGACCGGCATCTTTGATCCGAGGCGACGAAGCCGCCGATCGAGATGCCGAGCACATCGACCTGCGTCAGGCCCAGCGCCTTGATGAAGGCAACCGCGTTTGCCCCCATTTCCTCGAATGTGGTCGGGACCTCGCCCGAACTTGAGGAAACGCCCGTGTTGTTGAACAGGATCACTTCGCAGTCGCGGGCCAGGCCGTCGGTCACGGCGGGGTCCCAGTAATCCATGGTGCCGATGTAATGCTGGTTGAAGACGAGCGGCACCCCACCTGATTTGCCAAAGCGTCGATAAGCGAACCGAACACCAGCCGCGTCCACGCGCTGCGTCGGCACGGTCTGGTGACTGTGCCGGGTCATTGGAATTCCTACTGGGAGATTCCATCTGGCGGTGGCGTCAAGCCGACATCCGAAGCGGTTGAAAGCAGGCGGCGTCCGGACACGGCGAAAGCTGCGAGAAGGGTGCCTCTGGAAGACCGCCCCTTAACCGGGCGCGGAGCAAACATCCGCGCCCGGACAGGATCAGTTAGCGGTGTGACCGCCGTCGACGTTGAGGATGTGGCCGGTGATGAATGAAGCTTCGTCCGACGCAATGAAGACGATCGCGTTGGCAAGCTCCTCCGAGAGGCCGAGGCGACCCATCGGAACACCCGTCACCAGAGCCGCCTTGTTCTCCGGCGAGCCCGTAAACCGGGTCAGCATGCCAGTGTCCGTAGGACCAGGCGCCACGCCGTTCACACGGATTCCCGACTTGGCGAGCTCGAGCGCCACCGACTTGGTGATGCCTTCGACAGCGTGCTTGCTGCCGACATAGATAGAGGCTCCCGCCGCACCCTCGTGCCCGTAGGTCGAGGAGATGTTGATAATGCTGCCGCTGCCCTGTTCTTGCATGACCCGTACTTCGTGCTTCATGCTCAGGATCACGCCCAGAACATTCGTGTCGAACGTCGCAGCATAGCTTTCCGCGGTCTGGTCAGTGATCAGCCCAACCTGGCCTTCGGTGCCAGCATTGTTCACCGCGACATCGAGACGGCCAAACCGTGCGACGGTCCTGTCGACCAGAGCGCGGACGTCATCTTCCTTGCGGACGTCGGCGTTGATGAATTCGGCCTCCGAACCGAACGAGCGCAGCTCCTTA
>JAQGHW010000455.1 GCA_028291505.1 Rhodopila sp.
CGGTCTTCTGGAAGACAGGCTTACCTGTAATCGTGTCGTACAACCGCCAGCGTGCCCCGAGATAGACGATGGCAGCCGATGGTGTCGTCGCCGTCGTTTCCGAAGCGCCAGAGGGTAACGAAGGAACCGGGGCAATCGCCACGGCAGCCGCAGGTGCGGCGCCGGCTGCCTGTCCGCCGGTCGTCCGTCCGTTGGTGGTTTCTGATGCGGATGTCTGCGATCTGGGGGCCATCCATGAACGCCCGTAGTATAGCACGGACTTGTTGGAAAGCGCGCCGGCGCCCACGCCGATCGCTACAAGCGTTGTCCACAGAGCAAGACGTGAAGATCGCACGCGTGATCTCGGTTGCGCAACTTCCCTGCCCACCGGGGCCTGCTGTTCGCTTGCTTTCCCGGTGAAGCCAGCTCCATCCTGGTGCGGGTTCCACATCCGGCGCGTTTTTGGCTCGTCGGCAAGATACAGGGATTCTGGCTCGACAGCGATTCTGAATGCCGGCCCGCCGGGACTGAGTTCGACAACATCATCGGGCAGCAGATTCTGTTCGATCCAGATAGGCTCGCCGTTCACCCGAACACCATTGCTGCTGCCCAGGTCGGCGATCCTGAACGACAGTCGATCGCTGCGCATTATCTTGATGATGGCATGACGGCGACTGACGGTGTCGTCCAGCAGCCCGTCAAACGCGACATTCGCCGCGGGCCCCCTGCCGATGGTCAGTTCGTGCGCCCCGTCGAGCTGGAATTGCTCGATCCGGTTGGCTTTCGATCCCGCAACGTGCTTGATGAGGATACGGGCAATCATCTTTCTGACAGTTGTTCGACCCAACCGGAAAATTGGCGCGGCGACCGCAAAGTCGAGCGTGAGTTTGTCGATTGGCCGGCCGCCATGACTGTCTTCCTTTCGATCTAGTAAACAATGCACCGGGGGCGGTCTTCGCCATCGGCTTCAACGACCACGCGCTGCACAGTCTGGCCGTCGGCCAGGCGGCCCAGCACCTGCGCCGACAGGTCGGGCAGCAGCGTGCGGGTCAGCATCGCCTCGATCCCGCGTGCACCCGTACTTGCATCCGTCGCCTGCCCGGTCACCAGATCGATCAGCGCCGGCCCATACTCAAGCCGCGCACCGAAACACTCCTGCACTCGGCGGGCAACACGATCGATCTGGATTTCCGCAATGCGGCGCATCGTGGCCGGCGCCAGCGGGACGTAAGGCACCACGGTCACGCGACCCAGGAAGGCCGGCTTGAAATGCTTGTTCAATTCCGGCCGCAACATCTCCGCCAGTTCGGACGGTGCCGGCGCCGTCTCCGGATCGGCGAACAGCGACGCGATCACGTCGCTGCCGGCGTTGGACGTCATGATGATGACGCTGTTGCGGAAGTCGACGTCACGGCCTTCGCCGTCCTTCATCGTGCCCTTGTCGAACACCTGGTAGAACACGTCCTGGACACCAGGATGCGCCTTTTCCACCTCGTCCAGCAGGATCACGGAATAGGGGCGGCGGCGAACCGCCTCGGTCAGCACGCCGCCTTCGCCATAGCCGACATAGCCCGGAGGGCTGCCCATCAGCAGGCTGACCTTATGCTCCTCCTTGAACTCGCTCATGTTGATCGTGGTAAGGTTCGCCTCGCCGCCGTACAGCAACTCCGCCAAGGCCAGCGCGGTCTCGGTCTTGCCGACGCCGGAGGTTCCCACCATCAGGAACACGCCGATCGGCTTGCGCGGGTCGGTAAGCCCAGCCCGCGACGTACGGATCGCCTGCGCCACTGCCTCCAGCGCCGCGTCCTGACCGACGACCCTCTGGCTCAGCGCCTCACGCAGCGAAAGCACCGTGCGTATTTCGTCGGTCTGCATCCGCCCCGCCGGAATGCCGGTCCAGCCTTCCACGATCTCCGCCACGGCCTGTCTATCCACAGCCGGGAAGATCAATGGCAGCTGACCCTGCAACGAATGCAGTGCGGCGGTCACCTCGGCCAGCTTGATTTGTAACGGGGCCGGATCAGCAGCCGCCTCCACGCGGTCGCGCAGAGCCTGCAGATCGGCAACAAGCTGCCGCTCGTCCGTCCAGCGCGCTTCCAGCGCCTGCAGCTCTGCCCCGACCTGGGCCCGTTCGGCATCAAGCGTCGCGAGGCGCGTGGCGTGGTCGGTACCGGACAGCGCCTCGCGCGCCAGGATGCGCGCGGCGACGTCGATCAAATCGATGCGCCGGCGGCGATCCTCGACCGCACCGGGAGTCGCCGCCTGGCTCATCGCAACCCGCGCGCAGGCCGTGTCGATCAGGCTGACAGCCTTGTCCGGCAGCTGCCGGCTGGGGATGTAGCGCGCCGACAGCCGCACGCTCGCCTCCGCCGCTTCGTCCAGGATGCGCACACCGTGATGCGCCTCCAGCGTGGGCAGCAGACCGCGCACCATGTCGATGGCTGTTGCCTCGGACGGCTCCTCGACCTTCACGACCTGGAAGCGCCGGGTCAGGGCGGCGTCCTTCTCGAAATACTTCTTGTACTCGGCCCAGGTCGTAGCAGCGATCACGCGCAGCGCACCGCGTGCCAAAGGGGGTTTCAGGAGATTGGCGGCGTCGCCCTGACCCTGGCCGCTACCGGCGCCGATCAGCATGTGCGCCTCGTCGATGAACAGGATCACCGGCTGCCGGCTCGACTGGGTTTCCTCGATCACCGAGCGGAGCCGGTTCTCGAATTCGCCCTTGATGCCGGCGCCGGCTTGCAGCAGGCCGAGGTCCAGCGTCCGCAGCGAGACCTGCGCCAGCGGAGCGGGCACGTCGCCGGCCGCGATCCTCAGGGCGAGTCCCTCGACAACAGCCGTCTTGCCGACGCCTGCCTCACCGGTGAGGATCGGATTGTTCTGTCGCCGGCGCGTCAGGATGTCCACGACCTGGCGGATCTCGTTGTCTCGACCCAGGATGGGATCGATCCCGCCGGCGCGGGCCTGCGCCGTCAGGTCGACTGTGTAACGATCAAGTGCGCCCCCTGCCGCCGGAGCCGTGGGTTTGCCCATCGGCTCGCCAGGTCGCTCCACCGCTGCTTCCGCACTGCCCGCGGTAAGGTCGGCGAAGTCGCGGCGTAACATATCCGGAACGATCTGGCGCAGCTGCGGTGCGACGCCGCAAAGCCGGGCGCCCACGATCTCATCGGCCAGCATGGCCCAGAGCAGGTGGCCCGACCGAAGGCGCGAGTCATCGAACA
>JAQGHW010000478.1 GCA_028291505.1 Rhodopila sp.
GCCGGTGACGATGCCGGTGTTGCCGATGTCGAACGCGTTGCCGTTCGTGCTGCTGTTGGTCAGCGTCCCGCCGATCGTCAGCCGGCTGCCGCCATTGCCGCCGAAATTGGGACCGTCGATCTCCACGACGGCGTTGCCGGTGAGGCTCAGCCCGCCCGCGGTGCTGACCGAGGCGCCATTGTACAGTACGAATTGCCCGGCGATCGTGTTGAGACCGGTCAGTGCGCTGTTGGTTGCCAGAGTCCCGGCATCGGCGATCCGCGCATTGGCGCCATTGAGCGAGACCTGACCGTCGATCGTGCCGATCTGGCCGCTGGCGAACTCCAGCAGGGCATCGTTCTGCAGGTAGACCGATTCGGTCTCCACTCCGATCGTACCGAACCCCGCCGGTCCGCTGGTGATGTTCAGCGTCGACTGGACCGTGCCGCTTCCCCCGATGTAGATCGCACCGGTGTTGTTGAGCGCAATCGCGGTCACTGTGTCGCCGGTGACGATGCCGGTGTTGCCGATGTCGAACGCGTTGCCGTTCGTGCTGCTGTCGGTCAGCGTCCCACCGATCGTCAGGCGGCTGCCGCCATTGCCGCCGATAGTCGGCCCGTCGAGTTCCGTGAAGCCGTTACCGGTGACGCTCAATCCGCCCGTGGTGCTGACCGAGCCCCCATTCTGCAGAAAGAGAGCCCCGGCAATCGCGGCAAGGCCGGTATCCGTCAGGACAGCGCCCGTGTTGAGCTGCAAGGTAGCAGGCGCATCGATCTGAAGAGCGGTTATCGTCGAGGTCGCCGTCAGGGCGTCGGTGCCGGTTTGAATTTCAGCGGCCTCGGTCGGTACGGGCGGGGTGCCGTCGCTCCAGTCGGCGCCGTTGGTCGTCCAGTTGCCGGTGCCGTTCCAAAAATCGGTTGTTGCCATTTCGTATCCCCTCCGAAGCAGTACGTTCGCTAAATCTGATCTCGATGGTCGGACATTCTCCGCCGGTCGATGCTCTCCACATCGTCCTGCTTCCGCCACCAGACGCCGCCCGAATGGTGCCGGGGATTCCAATGCTTTAGCGGTCGCCCGTCTGGTTTGCCGACCGTTTCAACCTTCTCCGCAGAGGCAGACAATCTGCGTGAACGCGCCTCGTTCTGCCCGTTCCCCGTTCACAATGGACCGATCGAGCATCGACAACCGGAGACGCAGCTGGATACTAGGGGAATGGTCACTTTTCGCGAGTAAATCATGTTTTTCGCACCGTATATGTTGCAATAATGTAAAATTTACGAGATCGTGACCATAGGTAATGGTGTTGCACTGAACAAGAGGAGAGTCGCGGAAACCCCAGCCCCATCTGAAATCATCCCTGGTGGACGAAGATCGGGAGTTCCAATGCCAGCAAGCAATTCAGAACATTGGACTGCGACGCCAACGACTGTGGTGCGGCGCCCGTCGTTGAAAGAGCGCAGTTCGTCCCCGATCACCTGCTTGTAGCGTCCAATGGCAGCCCCACCCCGGCTGCATCGTCGCGGCCGGACGCCTTCCGCCACCCTTTGCTGCCATTACACGCGCTGATGCGAGCAGAACCGGAGTGGCCGGCTTAGCTGAGACAGCGTTCCGATATCTATACTAATAGGATCTGCCGGTCGGTTCGTATGTTTCGTTATCAGGTCGTTGCGCAAGCCGGACCTAGCCCGACCGGAGCGAACACCCGGCAACGACGACGAAATTCATACTGCTGCTCGGTGCGGCAAGTGGTTGAAGTAAACGTGATCCGGCTTCGCGCGTCAAGGCTCGAATGCAGCCGTTCGCGGTTGTAGAAGTCCAGATACTGGCCGCGCCGCCGGCACGGTCTTCCCTTGTGTTCGTATGTGATCGATGGCGTCAGTCAGGTAGGTCGAATTCCAGTAGATGATGGCTGCGATCACCAGGTTGAGGCCGGAGGCACGGAATTGTTGAACATCCTGTTCTGTGTGTGCGGTACGGCCCTGCCTGAAGGTGGAGATCACCTGGGCCAACGCGTGGCGTTGCTCGCTTTTGTTCAAGCCCGCTTGGCAAAGCTGTCGGAGCCGAGGCGGTTCCAACCAGTCCAGCGTGAATAACGTCCGTTCAATGCGTCCCAGTTCTTCAGCCGGATCACGTCGAGAAAACGTGGTGTGCGCCGTAAGAATTTTAGGCCGTACAGGCTGGCTCTCGGCAAAGATCCATCCACATAGATGCGCGATATCACATCCCACCAGGACGGCCGAGTTCAAGCGATGGCGCTGGACCCCGACGGCCAAGGTCGACAAATGGCGAGAGAGAATGATAATGCGTTATGTAACCCGGGCCGCGGCCATCGGATTCGGCATTCTGGCGGCCACGGCTGCCGGCATGGCGGCAACAGAACCCAGCGCGTCTGGCCCCACGTCCCGAACGGCCCACCCATCGGCCTATGTCCCGGTGACCAGTGATCTCATGAATGACATCATCCAGCCCCGACACACCAAGCTCTGGCTTGCGGGGAAAAGCCAAAATTGGGTATTCGCGGACTATGAGCGCCATAATATCGGCGGCGCGTTTGCACGTATTGCGGCGGCCATTCCATCCTACAAAGGCACCTCAAACGCCCAACTCATCGCCGCGTTCGTAACGCCGTATCTGGCGGATCTCGACACCGCGATCAAAGCCAAGAACGAAACCGATTTCATCCAGGCGTACCATTCCCTCACAGTCGGCTGCAACGGATGCCATCAAGCCACCGGGCACGAAATGGTCGTGATCAAGGTGCCGGATAGCGATCCGTTTCCGGATCAGGATTTCACGGCGCCCGCCCACTGACCTATGTCCACGGAACGAATCGGCGCGCCGTCCGCCGGACGGCCGGACCATCGTCGCAGCGCTGCCGGGGAGGGGACCTCGGCCCCTGCTCCGGACAGCGATTCCAGCCAGCCAACGATCCTCACCCGGCGAACGATCACTCAGCCCCGCCCTTTATCTTTTTGCGGGTGTCCCGCTGCCACCAGGAACAGGTAACCGATCGTCCCCCCGAGCAGGCATCCGCCAATCAGGTCGGAGAGGAAATGCATCTCCGCCGCAATCAGCGCATAACTCACGCCCAGGCTGGCGAGGATCCATGGGACGCGCAGCCAGTGGTAGCGGACCCACACAAAAGGCGCGATCGACCACATCGCCGTCATGTGCCCGGAGGGGAAGGACCCTTCGCGACGCAGCGGGAGGAAATCAGCAAAGGGCGCAGCTTGGTGCCAATACCAGTCTCCCGGTGCCATGCGGCCGAACAGGAATTTGGCCTCGGTTTTCAGCGTCAGTGCCACGCAGCAGGCGAGGCCGGCAAACAGCACGCGGCGCCAGAACAGCGGCACCTCGCCGCGCAACGCCCGGACCGGCCCGACCAGGACCACGCCCGCCGAGGCCCCCGCCAGGATCGCCACGGGGATAAAGCTCAGACCGTGGCCATGATACGACAGGAGCGGATGTTCGTGCATGAAGCGAGCGAGCGGATGGTCTACGAACGCGATGCAAAACAGAATGACGGCGACGGAAATTGCAAACCGCACCGCCCAATGCCACACCCTGACGCGGTTCCGTTGCCGCCACGCCCTGGCGGCGAGAAATCTACCCGGTGCCGTAACAGTCGGAAGCTCGGATGGGGCCATCAGGCCCGCTTCTCATAGTCGAA
>JAQGHW010000565.1 GCA_028291505.1 Rhodopila sp.
AGCCAGGTCTCGGTGGTGGCGACCGCTGGAAGCAGGGACGCAGAGCATTTTCAGGCTCCAGGGCCATGCTGAAAATGGTTTCTCATGCTGTTACCGCCGACCCAGGGTTAAGAACCGGACCCTTCTATCACGCCGCCGAATCGTTCCCAGGTCGAACCCGTCCACTTCTGCAATTGCATCGAACGGATCGGATGGAAGTTGGTCGGGCTGGTGTTCACCTTGATCCCGGGCAGCAGCACCGGATCGGGCGCATCATGCAGGTTCGCTGCCTGCTTCATGATGTTGGCGCGGGAAAAATCGCCGTCGCACTGCTTCAGCACCTGCAGCATCACCATGCTCACCCCATAGGCAAAGCTGTGGTTGGCGTCGGTCATGTCGGCGCCCGGCATGTATTTCGCCATGAACGTCCGCCACTCGTTCATTCCGGGATCATCCTTGAACGCCGGGTCGGTCGGGTCCTTCATATAGCCGGTGGTGATGATACCGATCCCGTTCTCCGCCCCTGCCGGCTTCATCACGGAACCGACCGAGATCGACACGTTGGTCATGAAGAAAGTCGGATGCCAATCCAGATCGTGCACCTTCTTGATCGCCTGGGCGGCGAATTTCGGCGTTGCCCCGACCAGCAGGAAGTCGGCGCCGGAGGCCTGCAACGCAGTGACCTGACTGTCGATGGTCGCATCCGTGGTCTCGTAGCTGGCCTCCTTGATAACCACGCTGCTGTATTTGTTACCCAGCACGTCCTTCACGCCAGCCGGGTAATCCTTGCCGAAGTCGTCGTTTTGATAAAGCACCGCCATCTTCGCGTTGGGATTCTGCGCCAGCATGTACTTGGTGTAGATCTGCGCCTCGGTCCGGTAGCTGGGCTGGTAGCCCATGGTCCAGGGGAAGTGCTGGTAGTCGCCCCACTTGTCCGCGCCGGTCGAAATGAACAGATGCGGCACCTTCTTCTGGTTCACGTACCGCTGGATCGCCGTGTTGGTCGCGGTGCCGAGCGTGTTGAACAGCAAGGCGACCTGATCTTCTTCGATCAGGCGGCGGACCTGTTCGACCGTCTTGGGTGGGCTATAGGCGTCATCGTAGGAGATGAAGTTGATCTTGTGACCGGCCACGCCGCCCTGGTCGTTGACCATCTGGAAGAAAGCGGTCTCGGTCTTGGCGATGATGCCATAGGACGACGCTGGGCCGCTGTACGCGTCGGTGTTGCCGATCTTGATCTCGGTCGCCGTCACGCCCGGCGAATCGTCCGCCGAAGCGGGCAACACGCTGCCGGCCACCGCCATCAACACCAGCCCGCCCAGGATCGAGCGCACCAGATTTCCGGTGGTCCGGCCCGGGGCGGCGTGACCAGAGGCGTTATGGCCAGCGGTATTTTGAGCCGTACGCATCGTCACTTTCTGGCGCATCGTCATTCTTTAGCCTCCCGTTGCGATTCCATTTTTGCCTGGATTGTCACCGGAGAGGAAGCCGCGGCCCGGGCCATCCGTCCAGCGCCGGGGCATTTTGATACAGATTTCCTTACCGTCATGGTCGTCGCCTCTTTTTCCGACGCTTTCTCGTGCTACTTCACCAACATGCGCTCACCGATTCGCCGCCAGGCAGCCACTTGATGGGTACTACCTTCCCGGCGCCCGCGCCCCCACTCTCGGGGGCTGCCGTGCCGGTGCGCCAGGTGACGACTCCCCAACTGTACGAATGCCCGGGTTGCGGCCAGATGCAGATCCTGCCGGCGTTGCCTGCCGGTGCCCGCGCGGTTTGCGTGCGCTGTGACGCAGTGCTGCGTCACACCCGCCGCGATCCGCTGCTGCTGCCGCTCGCCCTCAACATCAGCGCGCTGATCCTGTTCGGCCTGGGTGCCACACTGACGCTGATGTCCGTCAGCACCGCCGGGCAGCGGCGGGTGGCCGACCTGATCACCGGCCCAGCGGAGATGGAGCATTACGGCCTGTGGGAGATTTCCCTGGTCGTCCTCATCACCACCGTCGCCGCTCCGCTGGCCCGGGTGCTCTGTATGCTGACCGTGCTGATCGGCTTGCGGCTGAAGCACCCGCCGGCGGGGTTGCGGTTGATCTACGCCTGGGTGCAGCATCTCCGGCCCTGGTCCATGATCGAGATCTACCTGCTGGGTCTGTTCGTCGCGTACGTGCGGCTTAGCGGGATGGCGACGGTCAATATCGGTCCAGCCATCTACGCTTTGGGCGGTCTGATGTTGGTCATGGTCCTGGCCGACTGCATGCTGGACAATCAGGCGGTATGGGAGGCGATGGAACCACGCAACCGGCGCCGCCGGCGGACGCTGGACGAGAACCCCGCCATCGCCGATCGCGCGACACCGAACGCGCATCGCTGGCGCATCGGCTGCGACACCTGTGGGCTGGTCAGCCGAGCCGCTCCGGGCATGCGGTGCACACGCTGCGGGTTTCGCTTGCACGTGCGGAAACCGGGCTCCATCGAGCGTACCTGGGCCTTTGCGATCGCCGCCGTCGTGCTTTACATCCCGGCCAACATCTATCCCGTGTTGACCGTCGTTCGGCTCGGCACAGGGGACCCGAGTACGATCCTCGGCGGCGTCGGTGAGTTGCTGGACCTCGGGATGTGGCCGTTGGCCGCCCTGGTGTTCTTCGCCAGCGTCGCGGTCCCTGTGCTGAAACTGATCGGGCTAGGCATTCTGTTGATTTCGACGCATACCGGAAGCGGAAAGGCGCTGCGCGACCGCACGATCCTCTATCGGATTGTCGATGCCATCGGCCGCTGGTCGATGATCGATATTTTCATGGAATCGATCCTGGTCGCCCTGGTGCAGTTCGGACAACTCGCCAGCGTGTATCCCGGTCCTGGCGCGATCGCCTTCGCCGCCGTCGTCATCCTGACCATGCTGGCCGCGCACAGCTTCGATCCGCGGCTGATGTGGGACAGCGCCCGCGACCGGGCCGAGAAGACGCCGCCAGAGACAGATCGGCCAGTGACGGGTCGACCAGAGACGGGCCGCCTAGGATCGATGGGTGCCGAGACCGCATGAGCGACAAGCATCCCACCGCCGTCGTCACCTCGAGGATCGACCACAAACGACGCCTGCCGCTGATCTGGGCCATCCCGGTCGTGACCGTCATCATCGGCGCCTGGCTGGCCTGGTCCACCATTTCCCAGCGCGGCCCGCTGATCACCATAACTTTCGAAACCGCCGAGGGCCTGCAGGCGAACCAGTCCCACGTCAGGCACAAGGACGTCGATATGGGCGTCGTGCAGAAAGTCAGCCTCACCCACGACCTCAAGCGGGTGGAGGTGACGGTGCGGATGAATCGCGAGGCCGAACCGCTGCTGACCGACAAGGCCGAGTTCTGGGTGGTGCGTCCCCGCTTCTTCGCGGGTGCGATCAGCGGCCTGCAGACATTATTCTCCGGCTCCTACATCGATCTGCTGCCCTCCGCGGAAGGTGGTGAGCCAAAGCGCGAGTTCGTCGGCCTGGAAAATCCGCCGGTGCTGCAGTCGGACGTGCCCGGCCGGACCTTCCTGTTGCAGGCGAAGCGCATCGGGTCGCTCAACCTCGGATCACCCATCCTGTTCCGCGACCTGGAGGTTGGCGAAGTCCTCGGCTGGGATGTCGGCGAGATGGCGCGGGAGATCACGATCCATGCCTTCGTTCGCGAACCCTTCGATAAATATGTGCGCGACAACTCGCGCTTCTGGAATGCTTCCGGCGCCAAGGTGCAACTCGGGGCAAACGGCATTCAGCTTCAGGTCGAATCGCTGCGCGCGGTGGTCCTGGGCGGGATCGCGTTCGAAACTCCCGACGATTCGCGGATCACTCAGGAAAGCAAGGCCGACCACCCGTTCCCGCTGTATGATGATGAAGACGCGGCGGACTCCTCGACCTACAAGCGCAGCGTGCCGTTCGTCGCCAATTTCACCAGCTCGGTTTCCGGGCTGGCCGCCGGGTCGCCGGTCACCTTGCGCGGCCTGAAGATCGGCGAGGTCTCCAGTGTCTCGCTGGTGTACGATCGTGTGCTGGATAATGTCCTTGTTCCAGTCCATTTCACCCTGGAGCCTGACCGCATCGCCATGCTGGACCTGCCGACGAATGGCGATCTGGACGTCAAGATGCAAGAGTTGGTGCAGCGTGGCCTGCGCGTGAAGTTGGCGAGCGGCAACTTCCTGACCGGCCAGAAGCAACTTGCGATGGACGTCTACAAGGATGCCGGCGCGGGCGAGCTGCGCAAGCAGGGCGACGCCTTTGTTATTCCCGTCATGGGTGGCGACGCGGACGACGTCGCCACCGCGGCCACCAATCTGGTGAACCGCCTGAACGCCATCCCATTTGAGTCGATCGGCAAAAACCTCGACGAGACGCTGGCGGGTGTGAACGCCCTGGCGAACGACAAGGAACTCAGCGAGTCGGTCGCCGCGCTGCACTCGACGCTGGCGAGCGCGCAGACACTGGTGAATAACCTCAATCACGGCCTGACGCCGACGATGCAGCGCCTGCCTGCCATCGCCAACGGCCTGGAGTCCACGGTCCAGCGCACCGACAAACTGGTCGCGTCGCTGCAGACCGGCTATGGCGGCGACTCGCGCTTCAACCGCGATGTCAGCCAAATGATGCTGCAGTTGTCCGACGCCGCGCGGTCGATCCGGGTGCTGGCGGACCTGCTGTCCCGCCATCCGGAGGCGCTGATCCGAGGCCGCACTGATCAGGGGGTCCAATGAGCCTCGCGCTTCCGCCATGGTTCGGTATATGGGGGCTAAATGCCCCTGGATCGGCGCGGACGGAACCGATCGGCCTGTCTCGACGGGTGGCGTTGCTGGCGCTGGCGGCCCTGCCGGTGGCCTGCAGCTCTCCTAATCCGACGCTCTATGTCCTGGCGCCGATCGCCAGTGCGCCTCAAACAAGTGCAAGCCGAACCGGCGTGCCGCGCGTCGTCGCGTTGCGCGCCATCGCCATCCCGCACTACCTGGAGCGCTCGCAGATCGTCCGGTCGTCCGAGGGCTACAAGATGGACGTGCTGTCCAACGAGTGGTGGGGCGAGCCGCTCGACGCGATGATGAGCCGTATCCTGGTGCAGGAGTTGAACCAGCGGTTGCCCGGCAGCATCGTTTACGGCGACAGCGGGGCCATTTCCACCCCGTCGGACGCGACGGTGGAGATCAATCTGCAGCGCCTGGACCTCGACCGCGACGGCGCGGTGTTGCTGACAGCGCAGATTGCGGTGGGCGGGAAAGCCACCGCGGCGCGGGGCGTGTCATTCACGGTACGGCCAGCCGACGGGACGACCCAGGCACTGGTGGCGGCGATGAGCACCGCGACGGCACAACTAGCGGACGCAGTCGTGGTGATGCTGCTTTCTCGCGCCTGAAGCCAGAGCATTTTTAGGCTGACTGGAAACAGTCAGCATGCTCTAGATCATTGTTTTCACGAGCAGCTTTGTCAGCCGGACTGTTCCAGTCGGGCTGATGTTGCTCTAGCCTGTCTCGGCGGTGCCGGCGCGCACCGCGGCTTAGGGCCTGCGCGCCGAGCGGGCGTTGACCACGCGGCGCCAGCGCCAGACACCGCGGATCACTGAGATTTATCTACCTCAGGCTGCCGAAATATTCTATCACGCGTGGTATGAATACGGACGTATGCTAATTTTGCGTGGTCTCGGTGCCTACTTAAC
>JAQGHW010000592.1 GCA_028291505.1 Rhodopila sp.
GGCGAGACCCTGCTGCAGGCTCGTCTGGGGTCGGAATGGGAGAATGTGTATCGTTTTTCCGACCAGCCATCGCATCCGATCGACCATGAGGTCGGCAACTGGTTCACCTCGACCAAGCCCGATGACCTGTTCACTGCCAATGTCATCGCCGCGCGTCCCGGCGAAAAGCGCCGGGTGACGCTGTTCAACCTGGAGGTCACGACCCGCTATACGGACCGCCCTCCGGAGCGCCGAACGCCGCAGACCGCGCATGCGCTGCGAAGCACGCTGCGGGACGACTTCGGGATCGATCTGAACCCCGACGAACTGGCAACGATATCCGCCGCCATGCGGCGTTTCAGCGAGCGGGCGGAGCCTGGGTTCCGGCTGGATTGACGCCTCGCCCTTTCCTTTCCTTCCGATCCTCCGGCATGCTTGCCGGGAAGGGGAGGGTAGCGATGGACAACGTGGTGGGGACGACGGCAGGCAAGATTTCGGGGAGCGCCATCGAGGACGTTCTGGTCTTCAAGACGATTCCATACGCCGCCTCGACTGTGGGGGCGAACCGGTTCCTGCCGCCCCAGCCGCTCGCGCCATGGGCCGGGGTGCGAGATTGTTCGGAATTCACCGGACGCGCACCGCAGGCTGGTCTGCGTCCGCCAACGCGACCGGAACTGGAGAATTTCTCCGGTGCGGCCGATCCGTCGCCCGAAACCGAGGATTGCCTGACGGTCAATGTCTGGACCCCGGGTTGCGACGCGGCGGCGAAACGGCCGGTCATGGTGTGGTTCCATGGCGGTGCGTTCGCTTACGGCAACGCCAACACGCCCCGAACCCGCGGCAGCCGGCTGGCAGCGCGCAACGATGTCGTGGTGGTCACGGTCAACCAGCGGCTGAACATTTTCGGCCACCTCGATCTGTCCGCTTTCGGGGGCGAGCCGTTCGCATTGTCGGGCAATGCCGGCACGCTGGATATGGTGGCATCGCTGGAATGGGTCCGCGACAACATCGCGGCGTTCGGCGGCGATCCCGGCAACGTCACGATCTTTGGCGAATCGGGCGGCGGCGCGAAGGTCAGCACGCTGCTGGCGATGCCGCGTGCGAAAGGGTTGTTCCATCGGGCGATCATCCAGAGCGGGGCGGCCGTGCGGCTGCGGACCAAGGACCGGGCGTTGGCGCTGACCCAGTGCGTGCTGCAACACCTGGGGTCGGCCGCGGCGACGGTCGCGGCGATCCAGTCTGTTCCGGTCGCCGACCTGCTGGCCGCTATCGCGCCGGCGCAAAAAGCCCTTGGCCCGTCGCCGACACCGTTGTTCGATCGCTATCCGTTCGGTCCGGTGATGGACGGAGACCTGCTGCCGGCGCAGCCTTTCGACCCAACGGCGTCGGACGTCTGTGCCGATATTCCGTTGATCATCGGCGACATGAAGGATGAGACCGCGAACTTCCTCGCTGTCGTCGACAAGGTCTGGGATCGCTCGCTGACCGAGGCCGAGATGCAGCAGCGGATCGCCGCGATCGCCGGCCCGCACACCGGCCGGGTGATCGAGTTGTATGGACAACTGTATCCTGGCCTGAACCCCGCCGAACGGCTGATCGCGGTGACGACGGACTGCAATTTCCGGATACGCTCGCTGGTGCTGGCGCAGCGCCGAACGGCGTTGAAGCGTGGTCCGGTCTGGATGTATTCGTTCCAGTGGGAAACGCCGGTGTTGGGCGGCAAACTGAAGGCGCCGCATGCGATGGATGTGCCGTTCACGTTCAATACGCTGGACCTGACCAATGCGACCGGCGGCGATCCGGATGCTCAGGCACTCGCGGATACGATGTCGTCGGTCTGGGCGGCGTTCGCGCGGACCGGCCGGCCGGATCATTCCGCGATACCGTCGTGGCCGGTTTATGATGCGCAAACGCGGGCCACGCTGGTGCTGGACAAGATGTGCCGGATAGAGAACGATCCGCGACGCGAAGCACGCCTGCTGTGGCAGGAAATCACTGATACGGTCTAGGGGAAACACGCCATGAAAATCCAAACGGTGACCGGCCCGATCGGGCTGGATCAGCTCGGTCGTACCTTGATGCACGAGCATCTGTTCATTGCGTTTCCAGGATCCGAGTTCGATCCGTTGGCAACATTCGACCGCTCGGAATTCGTCGCCGAGGCCGTCCGCCGCCTGCGTCAACTCCACATCGAACATGGCGTACGCACCTTCGTCGATCCCTGTCCAATCGAGCTCGGTCGCGACGCCGCGTTGATGCGTGAGATCGCGGAAAAGTCCGAAATGAACGTCGTCTGCACCACCGGTTTCTACTTTGAGGAAATGGGGTTGCCGGTCTACTGGCGCGCGCGCACGGTCGAGGAGATCGCAGAACTGTACATCCGTGAGATCACCCACGGGATCGGCTCGACCGGGATCAAGGCCGGCGCGATCAAGGTAGCAACGGGCGCGCCGGCAATCACCGCGTTGGAGCACAAGTTCCTGGAAGCGGCCTGCGTGGCGCAGAAGGCAACCGGGGTTCCGATCATCACCCACACGCAGGATGGACACGCCGGTCCGGAGCAGCAGGACGCCTTCGCAAAAGGCGGCGTAGAGGCACATCGTTGCCTGATCGGTCATTGCTGCGGCAATGCCGACCCGGTGTATCACCAGCGCGTGGTCGATGGCGGGTCGTATATCGGCTTCGACCGCATCGGGTTGTTGCGGTTCCAGCCTGACGAAATCCGAGCGGATAACCTGGTAAGGCTGGTTCAGGGCGGGCATCGTGCGCAGATCATGATGAGTCAGGATCGGCATTGCGGCTGGCTTGGCAAATTCGCCCGCCAGCTTTCCGCCGAAGAACAGGTTCGGGTCGATACGCTGCGAGTAGAAGGACAATGGCCGCCACACTACACTTATTTGTTCACCGATTTCGTGCCGATGCTGAAGGCTCGCGGCATGACCGAGCACGAAATTCATTCCATATTGGAGGACAATCCGCGACGCTTTTTCGCGGGCGAGCCCCTGCCGCTGTCGAACAAGGCCTGAATCCATGGAAGCTGATTACGTCGTCATTGGTGCCGGTTCCGCCGGTTGCGTCGTCGCCGCCAGGTTGAGCGAGACCGGAGCAAGCGTCATCCTGCTGGAGGCTGGTCCGAAGGATTCGCTGCTGTGGATCCATATCCCGGCCGGCACCTTGAAGCTGCTGTATAACCCTGTCGTCAACTGGAACTACAGCGCGGAGGGAGGCGAAGGCAGCGACGGGCGGCGCATCCACTGGCCGCGTGGCAAGACGCTTGGTGGATCGAGTTCGATCAACGGCATGTTGTATGTGCGCGGCAATCCGGCCGACTTCGACGGGTGGGCACAGATGGGCTGCCGAGGCTGGAGCTTCGATGACGTCCTGCCCTATTTCCGCAAGTCCGAGACCTACAAGCAAGGCGCCGACGCGGAGTACCGCGGCAAAGACGGTCCGCTGAAAGTCGAAGACTACCGCACCATCCTTCCGCTGACCCACCGCTTCATCGAGGGCGCGCAGCAGGCCGGATACAAATTCAGCAAGGACCTGAACGGGCGCCAGCAGGAGGGTGTCGGGTATTCCCAAATGACACGTAAAGGGAAATGGCGCGGGTCGACGGCGCAGACGTTCCTGAAGGAAGCGAAAACCCGCCCAAACTTGCGGGTTGAAACCGAAGCGCTGGCCACTCGACTGCTGTTCGAGGGCAAACGCTGCGTCGGCGTGACCTTCCGTCAACGCGGCAAGGACGTGGAAGCCCGGGCGCACAAGGAGGTCATCCTGTGCGGGGGCGCGGTCAACTCCCCACATCTGCTGCAAATATCCGGCGTCGGGCCGGCGGAGCACCTGCAATCGATTGGCGTGCCGGTGGTGCATGACCTGCGCGGGGTCGGCGCCAACCTGCAGGATCATTACGTTGCGCGGGTTTCACACCGCGTCAGGGGATCGATCTCGATCAACAAACTTGCCCGTGGCGTCAGGCTGGCTCGCGAGGTCTTGCGTTTCGCGCTGGAAGGTCGTGGCGCATTGACGTTCGGCGTAACGACAGCGCAGGTCTTTTGCCGCTCGACACCAGAGAAGTCCAGTCCTGATCTACAGCTTCTGTTCACCCCCGCCAGCTATGACCCGAGCAAATTCGGGACGCTGGAGAGGGAGGATGGGATGACGGTCGCGGTTTGCCCGGTCCGCCCTGACAGTCGCGGGACGATCATGGCTCGGAGTGCGGATGCGTCGGAAAAGGCGGTCATTACGCCAAACTATCTGTCCGATCCGGCGGATTTCCGTGTCCTGAAGGCGGGCATCGGTTTCACCCGGGCGATCTTCGCGTCTCCCGCGATCGCTCAGCACAGCGTCGTGGAGACGCTGCCCGGACGGGATATCACCACCGATGACGGATTGCTGGATTATGCGCGCCGGTATGGCACCACGATTTACCACCCGGTCGGCACCTGCCGAATGGGCGATGGTCCGTCCGCAGTGGTGGACTCACGACTTCGGGTGCACGGAATTGCGGGATTGAGAGTGATCGACGCGTCCGTGATGCCGACGCTGACCACCGGCAACACGAACGCCCCGACGATCATGATAGGTGAAAAAGGCGCCGCGATGATCAGGGAAGATCATGCGGCGCCGGTTTAACGCTTAAGCAGCTTGTTTAAGCGCCGCCTGGTTGAGGTCCTTGCTGGCCAACTGATTCAGTAACGTGTCGGCCTTTTTCTCCTCGGCAAGGGTTTCCTCAAGCAGTGAGACCACTTCTTTCTGTCCGAGCGTCTTCGCCCAGGCGATCAGGGCACCGTAACGGGCCATCTCGTAGTGTTCCACTGCCTGCGCGCAGGCAGCCAGACCTGCATCGCGGACGCTGCCCTCGGGGTATTCCTCGATGACCTCCTCGGTTTCCTCCACCAGGCCATTGATCGCCTCGCAGGTCACGCCGCGGGCACGCTTACCAAGCGATTCGAAGGCCTTCTGCAAGCGCTCGACCTGAACCTGGGTCTCTTCGCGATGATGGACGAAGGCTTCCTTCAACTGTGGATTGGTCGACGCCTTCGCCATTTTCGGCAGGGCCTTCAGTATCTGTCGTTCCGCGTAGTAGATGTCCTGCATGAAGTTAAGCAGAAGATCGTTCAAACCTTTTGTCGTTGCCATCAAGCCTCCTGTGGTATCGTTTCAATGTTGGTCGCGCCCGCTGCTCGCAGGATCGTTTCTGCCTCGGATCGCTTCACATCCGTTGTTGCCCGCACCGCGAGGATCAGGTCGCCGCTGGCTGCGCGGGTGTCGCGATCGTTTTGTTCCATCTCGTCAGCCGCGCCGTGGACCGCGAATACGGAACCACCCGCTACCCCACCGGCTACGACCGCCGCTGCGACGGCGGGCGCCGCGGCCCCGCCCGTCGCGATGGTCACGCCAGCCGCCGCCAGGGCCGCTGCTGCTGCTGCCGTGCTGGCACCCAGCGTCCGAGCCTGACGCGCGTCGGCATCGGTGGAAGCCGGTTTCGTCCCGGCTTCTGGCGTTTCCGCCCCGTGGACCAATCCAGGGGATGGAAGGCTCAGGTCAGCGCGATCGAAACCGGACAACGACAACCTGCTGACTGCATCCTGCATCTGGTCGGGACTGGCGAATGTCGCCCGTACCTCCCGTGGCGCCGAGATGCCGCCTGCTTGATCGTTCATTTTCCACCACCTTTCAGGAAGTTCGGTCCTACGAACGGCCGCCCTTGCGACCCGCCGCGGATGCCTTCCCGGGATCCTCGGCGAAGTTTCCGGATTTATGTTCCGCACCGGCACCGCGGGACTGGTGGGTTTCCGAGGCATTGCCGGCTTGGGAACTGCTGTGGCTCGTCTGACCGCCTTTCCGACCCGCTTCGGCGGCCCGTTCACGATCGTTGGCGAAATTCCCGGAACTGTGTTGGCCACCGATGTGACCCGCTCGGGCCGCCTTTTCGCGATCCTCAGCGAAGTTCCCGGGGTTTCCAGTGTGCTGTGCGTCAGCCATATGGTTTCCTCATTTTTGACTGTGATCGAAGTCCCGGATCGTTTGGACCCGGTGCTTATCCAACGGATCAAAGTGCTCCGGGTTGTCTTCACAAATCGTGTGATTTAGCGGGGAATTTCCACTTTTCGCACATCGTGGGGAGCGCTTAGTGAAATAACGCTTCGTTCGCCGCGCAGCCGCCCATTATCGTCCGAGCCGGAAATGAACCAGTGCGAAATTTCAAAGGATTTCGCAGATTCTGCATCCGACGCTCGATGACCGGCGGCCATCTTTAATAGAGCTTCGTTTTGGTGCGCATACCCACAGGCCTGGCCCGAGGGTCGCTTCGATTCTCGCGACGGCGACTGCCTGTGCGCTGTCCCCAAAGCAGGACAGCTGATCTCCCGCGACCAACGTCGCGAGAAATCAGCCGCAGTGGCCTATTCCTGAACGTGGGCTTCCAGAAACCACAACGCCTTATCGAGACCGCGGGACACTTCCGTGAAGACATCCGCGGTGTCAGCGTCACCCGCCTCATCTGCCTGGTCGATGCATTCCCGTACGT
>JAQGHW010000595.1 GCA_028291505.1 Rhodopila sp.
GGGCGGGCGGTAGAGACGACGACGGCGCTGCGCATCGGCTGGTTTCCTTCCGGACATTTTCCCCAGTATGGACGCGTGAGCCGAGGAATTGAAGACCGCGCAAGCCTGGGCACCGATCCGCAATGCCACTGCGTCCGCCGCGAAATGCGACGAACTTCGGGGGCAGGACATCAGGGCGGCAGCAAAAGCCCCTGGCCACGGAGGACGGTGACCGTCCGTAACACACGCCCGTCCAGCCGGACGGAGGTGCCGGGCAATGCCTGTACCGAATGAAACCAGCGCGTCGCCTGCTCGGCGGGCCCGAGGGAGAGCAGCAGCACATCCTGCCCGGTGAACGCGCTCGGTGGATCAGCGAAGCCGAATTGGCGGGAGTCCTGGTTCAAACACAGTATTTTGGTGTCCGGTCCCAGTCCGTAGCCGATTTTGCCGGCATCGCGCCAATTGAGCGCCGCAACCAACGTGCCGGGCGGAAGCAACCCGCGCTTCGTGAGGTCATCTCGGACCGACGTCCAATCCAGTCCCTCCGCGGTTGGGTCTGTGCGCATGATCGCGGCGAGGCTACCGCCGAGCCAGTCGAATTGGATCTGGGTCGCGATCACCACCAGCGACAGGAGCATCAAGGTCGCTGAACCGGCCAGCAGCCCCCTTATCCAGGGGCGGTTCAGGCGGCGGGCGATCGCATCGCCGAGCATGGGAAACAGCATCAGATAGCCGGGTGCGGCCCAATGATAGAGGACTCGCTGGCTCGACCAGGCGGAGATCAGTGCGAATACCACGATGGGCGGCGCGGCCAGCCAGACCAGGAGTTGCCGGGGCCAGGTTGCTTCGCGCCGGAAGCCGCCCGCGAACAGGATCAGCATCGGGCCCCATACCCAAGGCAGGACGAACAGAGCTTCGCCAGCCAGGGTCTGGATGGGCATGAAAGGCCGGAACCGCAGCCCTGCCGCCCGGTCCCCCTGGAACGCGAAGGATGCCCAGGCGTGGGTGGCGTTCCAGATCAGGACGGGCGAAAATACCGCCAGCGCGATGACTGCCGCGACGTAAGGTGCGGGCCGCGCCAGCCAGTGTCGGTGTCGCCGACTGACCAGCAGATAGAGCAACGCTCCGGCGATCGTCAGGACGGCCGAGTACTTGGAGAACAGTGCCAATCCCGCGCACAGGCCGGCAGCCGCCCACCAACCCAATGCCCGCCGGCCGTTCGGGCATGATAGCTTCAAGTGGAAGCCATCACTGTGGTTGAGAAAGCGGTTCGCGCCCGAAGCTGGATCAACCTCAGACGATCGCTCTCTCGCCGGCAGGGCGTGGAGCAGGCAGAATGTTGCGCCGAGCAAGGCGGCGTCCAACGGTCCATCGGGTAGGACCCACGTGCCGGTCGTTACGCCGAATACCGGTGACAGATTGAGCGCCGCCACCGCCCAGAACGCCGCACGCCGATCCGCGACAAGGCAGGTGATCCGCCAGATCAGGAGTTGCGAAATCGCGAACAGCAGGATGAACGGCAGGCGGACGGCCCATGGCGCCTCGGTACCGAGCAAATGGGCTGCGCCCCAGGAGAGCCACCAACTCGCGGGAGGATGGTCAAAATAGCCGAGACTCAAGACGCGCCCGGCTGTCACCATGTAGCTTTCATCCACCCCCAACCCGGTTGTCGCGGCGAACGCCAGGCGGATCAGCGTCGTTCCGGAAATGAGCCAGAAGATTGGAGACAACCTCATGGATTGCGGCTGCTTCTGTTGCCTTCAGACATTCGCGGCGGCGGAGGTGATCGACTGGGTCGATGACGGCGACACGCCGCTATGCCCGTATTGCGGCATCGCTGCCGTGCTGCCCGGGGTGACCGATCTGGTGGAACTGTTTCGGCTGCACGAACGCCGCTTCGGTGCCAATGCGGGCGGGGTACTGCCGGATGAGCAAGAGTGATTCCGGCTGGCCATCCCTGCCCCCGGCATGTTCCCAAAAGCCCGCGAGTCGGCTGGGTTACGGCAGCCGGCCACGACTTGCGAGCCCTGAGTGCGGCAAAGTCCTGAGTCACCGGGCCAGGCCCGGTGATGACACAAGGGCCGAAAGCCGTCGGCTACGCAGCCACAACCCGCTGGGTCTGGATGCCGAGCCCTTCGATGCCCAGCCGCATCACGTCGCCCGGCTTGAGAAATACCGGTTCCGGCTTCACACCCACGCCCACGCCGGGCGGCGTCCCGGTGGCAATCACGTCACCCGCGTGCAGCGTGATGAAATGGCTGACATAGCTGACAAGCTTGACCACGCCGAAGATCATGGTCTGGGTAGAGCCGTCCTGAAATCGCTTGCCGTTGACCTCGGTCCACAGCGGCAGATCCTGAGGGTCAGTGACCTCATCCTTCGTCACCATCCAGGGGCCGGTGGGGCCGAAGGTGTCGCAGCCCTTGCCTTTGTCCCAGGTGCCGCCACGCTCCATCTGGTATTCGCGCTCGCTGACATCGTTGCAGACGCAATAGCCGGCGACGTAATCCAGCGCTTCGTTTTCGGGTACGTACCGGGCGGTTTTACCGATCACCACGCCGAGTTCGACTTCCCAGTCCAGTTTCTTGGAGCCACGCGGCTGCTTTACGTCGTCGTTCGGCCCGGTGAACGCGCTGAGCGACTTCAGGAACACGATCGGCTCCTTCGGGATCGGGTTGCCGGTCTCGGCGGCGTGGTCGGCGTAGTTCAGACCGATGCAGACGTAATTGAGCGGCCGCACGACGCAGGCGCCGATGCGTGGGTTGCCCTCGACCTTCGGCAGCCTGGTCGGGTCCACGCTGGCGATCATCTGCAACGAGGCATCAGAAAGGGCGTATCCGTCGATGTCCCGGACGATGCTGCTCAGATCGCGGATGGTGCCATCGTTGGCGAACAGACCAGGCTTCTCGGCCCCGACCGGACCGTAGCGCAACAGCTTCATGACGTACTCCCAAGTTTCAGGCGGTGGTTCCGGATTACAGTGTCAGACCGCCATCTATAACGATTGCCTGGCCGGTGATGAACTGGGCATCGTCGCTGGACAGATAGACCGCCAGCGCGGCGATTTCCTCCGGCGTGCCCAGGCGGCCCATCGGCTGCCGTGCCACGAACGCCGCTCGGGCGGCCTCGATCGAGCCGGCGGCGGCGGCGTTCGCCGCGATGCGCTCATCCAGGCTGGGGGTCTCGACGGTGCCCGGGCACAGGCAGTTGCAGCGGATTCCTTTGGTCACGTAGTCGGTGGCCACGGACCGGGTCATTCCGATCACCGCCGCTTTCGACGCGCTGTAGATGAAGCGGTTCGGCACACCCTTCAGACTGGATGCGACCGAGGCCATGTTGATGATGACGCCTTGGCCGCGCCCCAGCATACCGGGCAGGAAAGCCTGCATGGTGCGGAACATCGACCTGCAGTTCAGGTCGAAGGCGAACGACCAGTCGGCTTCGGTGGCCTCCTGCAGCGTGCCTTGATGAACCACGCCGGCGCAGTTGAACAGGATGTCGACCGCGCCGGAATTTTCAGCGGTGCGGGCGATCGCTGCCGCGTCGAGCACGTCCAGCCCCATCGTCCGGATCGAGTCCGAACCCAACCCTGCGAGCTTCGCCATGTCGACGTCCGTGGCGATGACCTTCGCACCGGCGGCCGCGAGCGCCTTGACTGTCGCGCGCCCAATCCCCTGGCCTGCCGCGGTCACGAAGGCTGTCTTACCCGTCAATGATGGCACTGGACCAACCCCCTCGTCGCACCCGTTGCAGCGGCGAGGGCGATTTAGGCTATTTCACGCGGCAGGTCACGCTGGCTTTTTCACCCTCAATCTTCCAGCGTGAAGCCGACCTTCATGGTCACCTGGTAATGCCGGATCTCGCCATCCTCGATCTCACCTCGCTGCTGGGTCACTTCGAACCAGCGCAGGTTGCGGGTCGTCTTCGATGCCCGGGCGATGGCGTTCTCGATCGCGTCGGCGTGGCTGATCTCCGAGGATCCGGCGAGTTCGATGACGCGATAAGTGTGGTCGGCCATTCTGACATTCTCCATGTGACATTGCGTACTCGGCCTTAACCCGCGACGCGGCAGGTGGTCGCATGGCGTCAGGCATTTTGTTCGATGGGGCGCCGAGACAATGGGCCGGGCGATCTTGCCTTGGAGGACGCGTCGGGCTTCACTGTTCCGAACAGGATCGAAACGAAGTTCAAGGGAGCGAGTGATGCTGGCTTGGTTGAAGGATCTGAATCCCGTTGAGCG
>JAQGHW010000609.1 GCA_028291505.1 Rhodopila sp.
GATGGGTTCGTATGGAGGGGTAAAGCCGGCGGCTGATCTAGATACGCTCAAGGATCGACAGCCCCCTGTTGCGATCGATCAGGTAGATCAAGCCACGATGGTCGACATAAACGTCGTTGCTGCAAACACGCTGCGCCCCCGACGGAACGTCCGGCATCCACCACGCCGCCTGCTTCATCGACAGCGGGTTGGAGATGTCGATCACCCGCAGCCCGCTGGCGAACCACGCCGCCGGGACTTCGTTGCCGATAATCGTTTCGACTGGTTGATGGCACGCCGTCATCAACGGCGTCTTTACCCCGACCAGTTCCGGCAACTGGAAGCAACTGACCGGGATCGGCCGCGTCTCGTCGGTGATGTTCACCATCCAGACCATGGCCGGCAGTTCCGGCGACAGGTTGGGATCCAGCGGCTGCACGTGCTCATCCGCCACCAGCATCCACCGATGGCCGGCGATCGGCACGTCGATCGGCACCAGACTATGCGTGGGCCAGCCGAACGGCGGACTCCAGTCCAGGCTGGAGACCATCCGCGGCTTGGTCATGTCGCTGATGTCCAGTATGACGCCGCCGCCATACCAGTAGCTGACATACAGCCGATCGCCGCGCCGGATCGGATGGTGGCAGCGATGGTTCCGCCCCTTCCAACTGGGTGTTTCGCCGCCGGCGGTCCATTGCCCCTCCATCCACCACCGGCCAACCTCTTCCGGCCTGGTCGGGTCCTTCAGATCAAGGATCATGACAATCGTTCCGACATATCCCTCCAGCTCGGCCGAGATGTAAGCGTACCGGCCGTCGAAGGTGAAACGATGCACGCCCATGCCGTCGCATTTCCAATGGCAGATGTCGCGCGGGCTGGCTGGTTTGCTGACGTCGAAGATCCGAAGCCCGACAAAGTCATCCGCCGGCTTTTCACCGCGGGCACGCTCCCGGTTGACCACCATGACATCATTGGTCACCCGCACCTTATGTGAGTGCAGCCCCGGAGGTATGTCGATCGATGCGATGATGCGCGGGTTGGCCGGATCCGAAACATCCACGACCGAGGTCCCGTGTGGCGGGTCCATATGCCCGATATAGGCGTGGTCGCCATCCAGAACGACCTGGCAGCCCCCGGCGATAGCGAGCCATGCGACCTCACGAATGCCGGAACCTTGTCCCATGTCACGTCCCCTTGTCGTCAGATCAGCGCCGCTTCGGGGGAAAGTGATATCAGCCAACGATGGTCTTGGCGACCGATGCCCCAGAGGGAATTGTAACGGTAACCGGGGCCGGTGGTCGATCCCTATGAAGAGAAGCCGGTGGTGATGACCGGCTCCCGTAACATAGCGACACTTCGCGCGGTATCTTTTGATCCAGTGGCCCTCCCAACGCTCGGGTACGAGCGTTGGGATCCGACCAATAGCTAGAGAGTACGCAGGAAGGCTACCAGGTCTTGCTTCTCCGGCGTGGTCAACTTGTCGCCCAGGACCAGATTGAAGAACTCGACAGTATCGTCCAGGGTCAGCAGGCGCTCATCATGCAAGTAGGGCGGGTTGTCCTTCACGCCGCGCAATGCGAATGTCTTGATGTTGCCGTCGCCCACCTCCATTGCATTGTTGACCAATTCCGGCTTGAAGAACCGCTCGGTTTTCAAGTCGTGCATCGTGTTGTCGGTGTAATAGGGCGCCTGATGGCAGCTTCCGCATTGACCTTTGCCGAAGAAGATATCCTGCCCACGCATCTCGGCCGGCGTTGCCTTGGCGGGATCGAGCTTCCCGAACAGGTCGAGCTTCGGTGCGGGCGGAAGGTCCAACATCTCCTCGAAGTCGGCCATGAAGTCGACCTGGCTGCCACGTTCCAGCGGGTTCACGCCCTTCTTCGTCGCCGTCACGATGTCGCCGTCGAAATACGCTGTGCGCTGCTCGAATTCAGTGAAGTCCTCCACCGTCTTCAGCGCCCGCTGTGAGCCGAACAGCCGCTGGATATCAAGGCCGCGCAGGGAGACCGTCTTGAGCCGGTGCCGGAACCACTCGGGGCGCGCATCGGGCGCCAGGTGGGTGGCGCCGTTCTGGTGTCCGTTCGAATGACAATCGAAACAGGTTGCCCCCTGACTGGCCACCGCCGATTTGCGATCGTCCGTGGCATTGAACTGTTGCTCCGGAAACGGCGTCAGCAGCAGGCGCAGTCCTTCCAACTGCCGGGGCGTCAGGATGCCATTGAACATCTCAAAGTAATTGGTCAGCGAGACCAGCTTGCCCTGGGAGACGTCACCTAGGTCGGGGCGCTGAACAAGGTACATCGCCGGCGGAAATGCCGCCAGAAACCGCTGGGGCAGATCGAAGTCGATGTCGAAGCGCGTCAGGTCACGCCCCTCCAGACGCTTCATCGCGTCGATCTCGTCCTGCGGAATCACGAAACCACCGGTTGCGTGGATGGGATGCGGTAGGGGCAGGAATCCTTTCGGCCACACGCCCCGGTCACGGATCTCATCCGGCGACATCGTCGCGAGCTGTTCCCAGGTCACCCCCTGCGGCAGCTTGACGCGCACCCCTTCCTGAAGTGGCTTGTTGCGGTCCATGGTGATGCCCTGGGCAGGGTGATCGCCGAGGTCGTAACGTTCATCGAGCAGCGCCTGGTGTTCGCGTTCGATGCCGGGCTTGGCTGCGATATCCTGGGCCATCTGCTCCGCGAAAGGCCGGACGATGGCAATGGGCTGGTAGCTGGTCAGACCGCGCGGACCCTTGTCGTATCCCTCGGTCCCCATAAGGTAGGGGTTTGGCGCGGCGGGCGGCGGCGTCTGTTGCGCGTCGGCGCGGCCGAACAGCAGCATCAGACCACCCAATGACAGAAGAAGCCGAATTCGCTTGTTCGGCTGGATCATGACGTTCCCCTCTCCATAACGAAAACAGAACTATCCGAAGGCTCGCCGCGGCTGGTTCAGGCAACTGATTGCGCCGAGGTTACCAGACAGAAATCCAAGTTGGGGACGGCGGCGGGGATTCAACAACCTTCCACCATTCTGTCACAACTTTTCTAGGCAAGTATGCCAGATCCAGGCGATCTCAAGAATTCGTGCGCGATATTCTCTAGATAGGCCCGCACGTAGAGCGCGAAGGAGCGCCCGCATTCGATGCGATAGAGACGTTCCGCACCCGGTCGGATCAGCACGATCTGGGCCTTGCCAAGCAATGTGCGGCTCGCTGAACCCGCCGGGAACACAATATCGTCAAGATCGAGCGGACAGCCGCCGTTGATGACGTCGCGGGCATGGATACCGGCGACCGCGAAGGCAAGATCACGGTCACCGACGTCGACCAGCGAGAAGAACCGGTCGCCGAGCGTCGCCGCGACATCGTGCCTGATCGCGTCGGCCTGGGGACCGAACAGCAGCCATTCGTTCGGACCGAGCCGAACCGTCATACGCTCCCCGGCGACATGACACGTGTTGATCGGGATGTCGAGCCAGAAGCCGCCCGCCTCACCGATTTCGACCACCGCCGCCGCCAGCCGCAGGGAAAACCGCGCGCTCGGGGCAAGCGGCAGGATGGCAATACCCGCTTCACCCATGGACGCGCTCTGCCCCGGCATCAAAGAAAACCGGTTCGGTAACTCGAACGGCAGTGAACCCCGCTTGCGTGGTCACGTGAAGCACCTGGCCGTGGCGCGCCCGCCCGCCAGCCACCAGAGCCAGCGCGATCGATCGGCCGCACGCGTCACTCCAGTACGCAGACGTAACGTGACCCAGCGCCGGCTGACCGGGGTTCTCGACCACCTGCGCACCCTCATCCAGCACCACGCCCGGCACCTCGGTCAACAGCCCAACCAACTGCTTGCGGCCGGCGGCCATCAGATCGGGCCGGGCCAGCGAGCGCTTGCCGACGAAATCCGGCTTGGCGTCGGCGATCATACCGGACAGGCCGACGTCGTCGGGCGCCACCGTCCCGTCCGTCTCCTGGCCGACGATGATGAAGCCACGTTCGGCGCGCAGCACATGCATGGCCTCGGTGCCATAGGGCTCAATGCCATAGGGTTCGCCGCCGGCGTAGACGGCGTCCCATACCAGCGCCGCCTGACTGGCCGGCAGGTTGATTTCGTAGCCGAGCTCACCGGTGAACGAGACCCGGAACAGTCGGGTCGGAACGCCACAGATACGACCGGTGCGCACCGCCATATGGGGGAAGACGGCCGCCGACATGTCGATGCCGTCGACCAGCGGGGTGATCACCTGACGCGCCTTTGGCCCCTGCAGCGCAATGACCGCCCATTGTTCAGTGGTCGACGTCAGGAACACCTTCAGGTTGGGCCATTCCGTCTGCAGATATTCCTCCATGTGGTCCAGCACCCGCGCTGCGCCGCCCGTGGTGGTGGTGACGTGAAAGCGCTCGGCCGCGAGGCGGGCGACAACGCCATCATCGAAAATGTAACCATCCTCCTTCGGCATCACCCCGTACCGGCACCGCCCCGGCGCCAACTTCGTCCAGCCGTTGATGTAGAGACGGTTCAAGAATTCGGCGGCATCCGGCCCGACCACCTCGATCTTGCCGAGGGTCGACGCATCCAGGATTCCCACCGAGGACCGCACTGCCCGGCATTCGCGGGACACCGCCGCACGCATGTCCTCGCCAGGCCGCGGGAAGTAGCGGGCTCGCAGCCACCGGTCGACAGGCTCGAACACGGCACCGCGCGCCGCCGCCCAGTCGTGCAGGGGCGCCTTGCGAACCGGCTCGAACAGCGCACCGCGTGCCGCGCCGGTCAGCGCACCGAACGACACCGGCGTGTAGGGCGGCCGGAACGTCGTGGTGCCGACCTGCGCGACCGGGCGCGACAGCGTCTCCGAGAGCAGGCCAAGCGCCGTCATGTTGGACGTCTTGCCCTGGTCGGTCGCCATGCCGGTCGTGGTGTAGCGCTTGATGTGCTCGACCGATTCAAAACCCTCCCGCACCGCGAGCCGGATGTCCTTCGCGGTGACGTCGTTCTGGAAGTCGATAAAGGCTCGCCCGTTACCCTCGCCGGGCAGTACGCGCACCGCAACGAAGCCGGTTGGCGTGGCTGGGCTGACCCGGAACGATCGCGCTCCGTCGCGCCCTGTCGCCCGCAGCCCCGCCTCCCATCCCTCGGCGAGGCAGGTCGTCAGCTCGTAACTGCCGTTAGCCGCACCAGCCGACCGTTCGGCCTGCACCGACCGGCCGGGGCGATACGCATCGATCGCCGTATCGAACGTCAGCTTGCCGCGCGATTGGGAGAACAGGTGAACCGCCGGCGTCCAACCGCCCGAAAGCCCAACCGCATCGCAGGTCAACTTGCGGCGAATCCCGATGCGCCCGTCCGCGTCCACCGGCGCAACGATAAGCCCCCTCACCCGCTTCCGGCCGGTCGAACCGAGCACGGTATGACCGGTCAGGACTTCGACCCCTTCGGCGCGCAACAACGCCAGTTCAGGCCCGCAGGCAGCCACCGGACGCACATCGACAACGACGACCTCGACCCCGGCGGCCCGGGCATCCGCTGCCGCACGATACGCGGAGGCGCCACTGGTCGCGAACACGATCCGATGGCCAGGCACGACGGCATAGCGGTTGATGAAGGCGCGGATACTCTCGGCCAGCATGATGCCGGGCCGGTCGTTGTCGGCGAACGCCAGCGGCCGTTCATGCGCCCCGGTCGCCAGCACGACCTGCTTCGCCCGGACCTGCCACAGCCGCTCCCGCGGCAGGCCGCTTGCCGGGTCCGCAAGATGGTCAGTCACCCGTTCCAGCAGCGCGACGTGGTTGTGGTTGTAATAGCCGAACGCGGTGGTCCGCGGCAGCAACCGGACGTTCCGGCAGTCCGCCAGCGCCGCCACCGTTCCAACCAGCCATCCCGCGGCCTGCATCCCCTGGATCATCGAGCCCGTGTCATGCAGCAGCGTGCCGCCAAACTCCGCCTGCTCGTCGGCCAGGATGACGCGCTGGCCGCTCGTCGAGGCCGCCAGGGCAGCCGCAAGCCCCGCCGGCCCGGCGCCCACGATCAGCACATCGCAATGAGCATATCGTTGGGCGTAACGATCCGCATCCGCTTCCTTCGGCGCAACCCCCAGGCCCGCCGCCGCTCGGATCAGCGGCTCGTAGACCTTGTCCCACAAGGCACGCGGCCACATGAAAGTCTTGTAGTAGAAGCCCGCGGTGAAGATCGGCGAAAGCCAGTCGTTGATCGCACCTATGTCATGCTCCAGCGACGGCCAGTGGTTCTGCGACGCGACCGTCAGGCCCTCGGTCACCTCCGTGATCGTTGCGCGGTTGTTGGGGTCGACGCGGCCGGGTCCGCGATCGACCTGCAGCAGGGCGTTAGGCTCCTCCGACCCGTGGCAGAGTATGCCGCGCGGCCGATGGTATTTGAATGAACGCCCCACCAGGCTGACGCCATTGGCGAGCAAGGCTGACGCGACGGTATCGCCGGCGAACCCATGAATAACCGTGCCGTTGAAGCGGAAACGAAGGCGTCGGCTGCGGTCGACGCGCCCGCCGATGGGAAGGCGATTGGATTGCATGGTTAGGAGCCCTCCTCCGCCGAACGGATTTGATCCGCGGTCACGAACCGGTCGCTGATCGTGTCGCGCCGGACGTTGAACCAGCGGCCGCAGCCGTGGACGTGCAGCCAGCGCTCAGCGTGAACGCCTTTCGTGTTGCTGCGATAGAACAGATATTCAGCCCAGCGCTGGTCGCCGGTCGCCGCGGGGTTTGTTGGCCTGGCGATATGGGCCTCGCCGCCGCAATGGAACTCCAGTTCCGAACGCGGGCCGCAATGGGGACACGGGATCAGCAGCATGACGCGATCCTCAATGTGCAACGGCCGCCGCAGCAGCCTCATCAATCAGACGGCCGGTGCGGAAGCGGTCCAGCGTGAACGGCGCGTTGATCGGGTGCGGCTCGCCTTTCGCAACGGTCCAGGCGAACAGATGGCCGGCGCCGGGGGTCGCCTTGAACCCCCCGGTGCCCCAGCCGCAGTTGACGAACAGGCCGGACACCGGGGTCGTGCCGATGATCGGCGAACGATCCGGCGTCACATCGACGATGCCGGCCCAGTTCCGCATCATCCGCATGCGGGAGAATTGCGGGAATAGCTCACAGATCGCGTCGAGCGTATGGGCGGTGACCTGCAGGCCCCCTTGTTGGCTGTAAGAAACGTACTGGTCGGTGCCGGCGCCGATCACCAGCTCCCCCTTGTCGGACTGCGAGATGTAGGCGTGGACGGCGTTCGACATCAGCACGCACGGAAAGACCGGCTTGACCGGTTCAGAAACCAGCGCCTGCAGCGGGAAACTTTCCAGCGGCATGCGCAGCCCCGCCAGCGCCATCACCACGCTGGTGCTTCCCGCGGCCGAGACACCAATCCGCCGGGTCGCGATCCTGCCTCGGCTGGTGTCGACCGCGGCCACCGCACCGTCCGGCCCGCGCTGAATGCCGAGGACTTCGCAGTTCTGAATGATGTCGACCCCCATGGCGTCCGCGCCCCGCGCATAGCCCCAGGCCACCGCGTCATGCCGCGCGACCCCGCCGCATCGTTGCAGCGCCGCACCCAGCACCGGATATCGCGCATCCCGCGAAATATTCAGCGGCGGACAGAAGGCTTTCGTCTGTTCAGGAGTCAGCCACTCGTTGTCGATCCCGTTCAACCGGTTGGCATAGACGTGCCGCCTGGCGCTCTGCACGTCGTGGGTGTTGTGCGCGAGTATCAGCACGCCGCGCCGCGAATACATGACGTTATAATTCAGTTCCTGACTGAGGTCCTGCCACAGCTTCATCGCATGGCCATACAGCGCCGCACTCTCATCGTACAGATAGTTGGAGCGAATGATCGTGGTGTTGCGCCCGGTGTTTCCGCCACCGAGCCAACCTTTCTCCAGCACGGCGATGTTCCGCATGCCGTGCTGCTTGGCCATGTAGTAGGCGGTGGCGAGGCCATGGCCGCCGGCGCCGATGATGACGGCGTCGTACGACGGTTTCGGCTCCGGTGAGCGCCACTGGCGGTCCCAGCCTCGGTGGGCGTTCACCGCCTCGGACAGAAGCGACATCAGCGAAAAGTGGCGCATAGGTTCGGGCATCCTCCACGATGGCGGTTGTGGCGGAATGCCTGGGCCAAGATCGGATAAAAGCGACGGTGGACGGCAGGAATACGACCGGGCTGAGGGATTGGGAAGGCGGGTTGGCTCAGGGCGCGCGGTCGAATATTTTGAGGTCAGGCGGTATTACGGCCCAGGCCGGGCGATCGCGGGTGAAGATTGCGACGGTGGGACGGAACGACGACGGGTCATCCAGCGAGCCCGCGTAGATCGTGAACGACTTGTCTTTGCCGACTTCCCCACCGAAGACGAGGCCGCCGCAAATGGGACAGGAGTTGCGCACGGCTTCGTTGCCGTTCGCGGCCTTCGATGCGAATTTCTGAGACTGGCCGCTGAACCGCACGGCGCCGCTCGGAAATCCCATGAAGGGGACGAATGCCGATCCCGACGCCTTGCGGCAATCCGCGCAGTAGCAGTAACCGGCAAATAGTGGCTCGCCTTCGGCTTCATAGCGTAGCGCGCCACAAAGACAGCCGCCACTGTGACCTTTGCTGTTTTCGATGATGGCCATGGGCTATACATCATGCAAGGCGCCGCGGCGGTCAAGATGGGCAAAAACCGCTGGTCGGCAGCGGCAAGTCCTCGATCAGGAGACGCAGGCTCTTGACTGCCCGACCCCGGTGACTGCCTGACCCCGGTGACTGCCTGACCCCGGCTGCGGCACTTCCCGATCAGATGTAGAACACTGGTCCCCCCAGCACCGCTGCCTCCACAGAAGATCGCGCCATTCAGCATGACCCCTGCAACTCGCCGAAGATCTCGACAGTCCTCCGCCGTCACGCGGCAGGCGCCGGGTCCATCGCAGCGCGGTATGGGAGGGTCAGCGCACAGCTGACCGAACCTCCTGGTCCGTCGGAAACCGCCCGACCGCCTTCTTGGAGAAGGCAAGCCGGCCATCGACGGTGATCTCGAACACCCCACCCCCGCTCTTCCGCAGGCCAACCTTAGCGGCCGGATGGGTTTTCAGGATCAGGTCCCGCGCCGCGATCGCACGCGGCTCATAGCCTCACATGCCGCAGTATTCGATCTCGATCAGCATCTTCGCAACGCCCTTCGCGTGATTGGTGCGCTTGCAGCTTGGCATCGGCGGCCGGGAGAGGCAAGAAGGCGCGATATCAGGATCCACGAAATGACCGAACCCCGCATCGTCCCCGTTATCCTCTCCGGCGGCTCCGGCACGCGCCTGTGGCCGGTGTCGCGCGAAAGCTTCCCCAAACAGCTCTGGCCGCTGGTGTCGGAGCGGACGATGATGCAGGAAACCGCGCTGCGTGCCGTGGATCCGGCCTTCGCCCCGCCCATCGTGGTCTGCAACCAGGAGCACCGGTTCCTGATCGCCGAACAGCTGCGGGAAGCCGGGATCCACAATGCCCGCATCGTGCTGGAACCGGTTGGCCGCAACAGTGCCCCCGCGATCGCCGCCGCCGCCGTGCTGGTGGCCGAAGACGATCCCGACACGGTGCTGTGGATGATGGCCGCGGATGCCTCGATAGCCGACAACGCGGCTTTGCAGGCGGCGCTGCAACTGGCTGCGAAGGCCGCGCGCGCCGGTAACGTCGTGACCTTCGGCATGAAGCCCACCACCCCCGAAACCGGCTATGGCTACATCGAGATCGGCGCTCCGCTTCCCGCGGCGGACGGCGTCTTCGCGGTGGCGCGCTTCCTGGAAAAGCCCGATGCCGCCACCGCCGCTCGGTTTGTCGCCGGCGGCCGCCACCTGTGGAACTCCGGCATGTTCGTGTTCACCGCCCGGACGTTGCTGGAGGAACTGGAACGTCACGCGCCCGGCGTGGTGCCCGCGGTGCGTCAGTCCGTCGCCGACCGCAAGGCCGACCTGGACTTCATCCGCCTCGGCGTCGAGGCCTTCCAGGCCTGCCCGTCGATCAGCCTCGACTACGCCGTAGCCGAACGGACTTCACGAGCCGCCGTGGTACCGGCGGATCTCGGGTGGTCCGACGTCGGCAGCTGGAGCGCCCTTTGGGACCTCGGCATCAAGGACGCTGATGGCAACGTGGCACTCGGTGACGTCGTGCTGGAGGGGGCGGAGAACTGCTACGTCCGCAGCGACGGCATGCTGGCCGCGGTGGTCGGGTTGAAGGACGCCGTCGTGGTGGTGACCGAGGACGCCGTGCTGGCGATGCATCGCGGCCAGTCGCAGGACGTCAAGAAGATCGTGGAACGCCTGAAGGCGGCCGGCCGGGCGGAGGCCGTGGCGCATAACCGCAGCTATCGCCCCTGGGGCTACTACGAGAGCCTGATCCAGGGCGACCGCTTCCAGGTGAAGCGGATCGTCGTCACGCCCGGACGCCAGTTGTCGCTGCAAAGCCACTTCCATCGCGCCGAACATTGGGTGGTGGTGAACGGCACCGCCCGGGTGACCCGGGATGCCGAAATCCTGATCGTGCGGGAGAATGAGAGTGTCTACCTGCCGCTGGGTTGCGTGCATCGGTTGGAAAATCCGGGTCGAATTCCGCTGACGCTGATTGAGGTGCAGTCCGGCGCCTATCTGGGCGAGGACGATATCGTCCGCCTGGAGGACACCTACGGCCGAACCTAGGCCGGGCCCTGCCCTGCCCCGCGAAGGGGCCGGCGGTCCCCCCGCCTTCGCCCGGCGGCCCCGCGCCTCCGCAAGGACAAGCCTGGTGGGGTCAGGGGCAAAGCGCCGCCTACACTACAACCCGCCGCGGCGCGCCAAAGGTTCAATAAACTGCGGTTCGGTGTCCCACGGAAACAAGATCCAGGTGTCCTGGGACACTTCGGTGACGAAGCTGTCGATGGCGTCCCGCCCGGCCGGCTTGGAATAGACGCAGGCAAAATGCGCCTTCGGAAGCAACGCCCGCACCACCCGGGCAGTCGTTCCGGAGTCGACCAAATCGTCGACGATCAGGAAGCCAGTACCATCACCGGCGGCCACGGGTGGTTTGGTGACCAACGGTTCGCCGCGCGTTTGGTCTTGGTAGGTAACGACACAGACGCTCTCGACCAGCCGCAGATCAAGTTCGCGCGCGATGATCGCGGCCGGAATCAGGCCCCCGCGGCTGATCGCGACAATGCCGGTGAACGGCCCCAGGCCCATCAGCCGCCATGCCAAAGCGCGCGCATCGCGATGGAGTTGGTCCCAGGTCACCGTATAATAGTGCGCTGCCATGGGCGTTTCTCGCCGGAAAACGGTTCCGGGTGCAAGAGGGCGTCGATTCCCACCGCCGGAGCATGCCTGGCCTGGCAGCGTTTCGCCGGACCGGCGTGGCACACCACCGCCGCATCCTTCCCCCGCACCGTCGCTTCGGACACACGCCAACCACGTCCGGGATGAATCCAACATAGTGACATTTCGGTCGGGTGCGTCTTTTATGCTGATATGGACGTTCCCGCAATCCTGCCCGACGCTGAGCAAATTTCCCCATACCGGCTGCTGGTGCCGGAACGGCCATTTTCGCCCGTCGTGTTCACCTCGGCGCACTCCGGGCGGGCCTATTCGGCAGACCTGATGTCGGGCGTCCGCCTGTGTCCGCTCAGCTTGCGGCGCAGCGAAGATTGCTTCGTCGATGAGCTGTTCAGTTCGGCTCCCCTGCATGGCGCCCCGCTGCTGGCGGCGAATTTTCCCCGTGCTTTCTGCGATGCGAACCGCGAGGCCTGGGAGCTCGATCCAAGCATGTTCGCCGATCGTCTGCCGGACTGGGTGAACACCACAAGTTCGCGGGTGAACGCGGGCCTTGGCACGATCGCCAAAGTCGTTGCCTCGGGCGAGTCGATCTACGCGGTCAAGCTGCCGTTTTCAGAGGCGGAGCGGCGGATTTACACCTATTGGCGCCCGTTCCACGAAACCCTCAGCCGGCTCATCGGCAATATCAAGGACCGCTTCGGCTACTGCCTGCTGATCGACTGCCATTCCATGCCGTCCGGCGGCCAAGGCAAGCGGACGGGCAGCCGGCCGGTCGACTTCATTCTGGGTGACCTGCACGGGTCGGCCTGCGCATCCCGGGTGACCCGAGCGGTTGAGGCATTCCTGAGCGGCAAGGGATATCTGGTCCGCCGCAACGACCCCTATGCCGGCGGCTACATCACCCGCCACTACGGCCGGCCGGCCGACGATGTGCACGTCCTGCAGATCGAGATCGCCCGTGCGTTATACATGGATGAGGCCCGCATCGAGCCCCTGCCCGGCTTTCCGGCAATCCAGCAGCAGATCACCGATCTGGTCGCGGCGATCACCCTGCAGGTTCATGACCTGATCGGATGATCCCGGGGGAGTGAGGGACAGCGATCATGCCGTTTCTACCAAGTGGCATCGGCCGGCGTGATCTCGCCATTCGATGGCGGAGAGTGCCAGCCCCACCGGCGTCGAATGGCGAGATGACGCCTGTTGACCAGAGACTCGCCAAACTCCAAATGCGCGCCGCCGAAAACGCGATCCGTCCATAACCCTTGCCCCCAACCCCGCCCTGGGCTAAACGCCCCCGCGCGCCGGCACCCCTGGAGGCCGGCGTTTGTCATTCAGGAGCATACTATGGCCAACGTTGTATCAATCGAGGCCGAGGTACGCGCGCGAAGCGGTAAGGGGGCGGCGCGGGCTACTCGGCGAGCAGGCAAGGTGCCTGGCGTTATCTATGGCGGAAAGCAGGAACCCAACCTGATCCAACTCGACCCGCGGGTCGTGATCCGCGAACTGCACAAAGCCGGCTGGCAGTCTCGCCTGTATGAGATCAACGCCGGCGCCGCACCAATACGGGCGCTGATCCGCGGCGTGCAGTTTCACCCGGTGTCCGACAAGCCGGAGCATGTCGACTTCCAGCGTCTGGTCGCCGGCCAGCGCATCAAGGTCGCCGTTCCGGTTCATTTCGAGAACGACGGCATCAGCCCCGGCATCAAGCGCGGCGCTGTGCTGAACGTCGTCCGCCATGCGGTGGAGGTCTACTGCGACGCCGACCACATCCCGGAGCAGTTCACCGCCGACCTCGGGCCGTTGGATTTCAACGACAATGTCCGCTGGCATGACCTCAAGGGCACCGAAAACGTCAAGCCGGTGATCGACCGCGACTTCGTGGTGGCCACGGTCGTGCCGCCGACGAAGATCGAAGTCGTCGCCGAAACTGCGACCGCAGGGGCCCCGACCGCCGCCGCCGCCGCACCTGCCAAGGGCGGCTCCAGGGCTCCCGGCAAGGCGCCTGCCAAGAAGGGCTAGACACCATGACCCAGCTCTGGGTCGGCCTAGGCAATCCGGAGCCCGGGATGGCGGCCAACCGCCACAACATCGGCTTCATGGCGCTGGATGTGATCGCGACCCGCCACGGTTTCTCGCCGTGGCGGCGCCGCTTCAAGGGCGCGCTGGCCGAGGGCACCATCGCCGGTGAAAAAATCCTGGCGCTGAAGCCGTTGACCTACATGAACAGCTCCGGTGAGGCGGTGCAGGAGGCGGCTGCCTTCTACAAGCTGCCCCCCGAACAGATCGTCGCTTTCCACGACGAACTCGACCTGGCGCCCGGCAAGATGCGCGTCAAGAAAGGCGGCGGGGCGGCCGGCCACAACGGCTTGCGCAGCATGGACAAGATGCTGGGTAGCCAGGATTATTGGCGCGTGCGCCTCGGCATCGGTCACCCTGGTTCCAAGGACCGCGTCCTGGGCTACGTCCTCGGCAACTTCGACAAGGACGACAGGGCATGGCTGATCGCGCTGCTGGACGCCGTGGCTGATGCCGCCGGTCTGCTGGCCCAGGGCAAGCATCCGGACTTCATGAGCAACGTCGCATTGCACACCCAGGCTTCAGGTAACGGGGACACACGCTGATGGGTTTCAACTGCGGCATCGTCGGTCTGCCCAACGTCGGCAAATCCACCCTGTTCAACGCGCTGACCGCCACCGCCGCGGCGCAGGCGGCGAACTACCCGTTCTGCACCATCGAACCGAACGTCGGTCGCGTCGGCGTGCCCGACCCTCGCCTCGATGTGCTGGCGGAGATCGGCAAATCGATCAAGATCGTGCCCACGTCACTGGAATTCGTCGACATCGCCGGCCTTGTCCGTGGCGCGTCGAAGGGCGAAGGCCTCGGCAACCAGTTCCTCGCCAACATCCGCGAAGTAGACGCGATCATCCACGTGCTGCGCTGTTTCGAGGATCCCGACATCACCCACGTCGAGGGCTCGATCGATCCGTTGCGTGATATAGAAGTCGTCGAAACCGAACTGATGCTGTCCGACCTCGACAGCCTGGAACGCCGCCTGTACCAGGCCCAGAAACGGGCCAAAGGCGGCGACAAGGAAAGCATTTCCGCCGTTGCGCTCATGGAACCGCTGGTCGCCGCACTGCAGGAAGGCAAGTCCGCCCGCACCGCGATCCCCCCCGGCGAGGAAGAAGCTGTCCGTCGCCTGCAACTGCTGACCTCCAAGCCCGTGCTGTACGTCTGCAACGTCGAGGAAGCCTCAGCCGCCACCGGCAACGCCTTCTCCGACCGTGTCCGCGCCTGGGCCAAGACCCAGGGTGCCCCCACGATCGTGGTGTCCGCCGCGATCGAAGCCGAGGTGTCGCAACTGCCCGAGGCCGACCGCCGCGAATTCCTGGAAACCCTCGGTCTGTCGCAGAGCGGCCTGGATCAGGTGATCCGCGCCGGCTACGACCTGCTCGAACTGGTCACATATTTCACCTGCGGTCCGAAAGAGACCCGCGCCTGGACCATTACCAAGGGCACCAAAGCACCCCAGGCCGCCGCGGTGATACACAAGGACTTCGAGCGCGGCTTTATTGCCTGCGAAACGATCGCCTACGCGGATTTCGTTGCATATCGTGGTGAACAGGGCGCCAAGGAAGCCGGCAAGATGCGCGTCGAAGGCAAGACCTACATAGTCAAGGACGGCGACGTGCTGCTGTTTCGCTTTAACGTTTGAGGCCCACCGACTAATCGCCGAACCGTAATTCTAGTTGGCATTATCGTTCCCCAATCCGGAACCGGCACCCAATTTGCAGATCCCGCCGCGCGTGAAAGCAAGATTTTTCTCCCACAGGGGCACAGAGGCACAGAGAATTCTCGCC
>JAQGHW010000652.1 GCA_028291505.1 Rhodopila sp.
TTGCCGAAGAATTTGTCTTTGTAGGGGACGGATTCATCCCAATAAGTGGAGCACAGCAGGGTGTCGGCATATTTGCCGAGTGCGTCACGGAACGATGCAAGTTGCGGGCCGAGGCCCTGGAACAACAGCTTCGGGTTGGTGCCGCTGGCGATCATCTGCCTCGCCACCAGGAGGGAATCCTGATCGTGCATGACGCAGACCAGCAGATCGGGCAGATTGGCGCGCACCGAACCAAGCACGCTGGAAACGTCGGTTGGCTTCTGCGGCAGTTCGAAGCTGTCGAGGTGCTTGAAGCCTGCCTCATCGCATGACAGCCGGACGCCTTCGGCGGCGGTTTTGGAGAAGGCATCGTTGGTGTAGATCACTGAATAAGTCTGCGGTGCCGGCTGTAACGTCTTGAACAGCGCGGCGGCGGCGGCGAACTGCCTTGTGGCGCGTGGATACATGCCGAATGCGTATTTGAACCCGCGGGTGAAGATCGCGTCGGAGCCTCCGCCGGTCTGCACCATCGGCTTGCGCGCCCGTTCGGTGATTGCTGCGGTGGGCAATACGATGTTGCTGCCGAACGAGCCGAGGAAGAAGTCGGTGCCGTCGTCGATCTGCCGCTGGATCAGGGTGGTGGCGCGGGCGGGATCGCTGGCGTCGTCGAACAGTTTCAGTTCGATGCGGTATTTTTCGCCGGCGACCTCCACGCCACCGAGCACGTCGTTGAGGTAGGTGGCGGCGGTGATGTAGCCGTTGTTGACGTTGAGGCCGGTTTCCGCCGCGGCGCCCGATAGCGGCACCGAACCGCCGAAGACGAGGGATTTGCCGGCTTGCGCCCGGGCTGACCGGATCGCCGGCGCGGCAAGTGCGACTGCTGCGAAACCTGCACCCAGCACCACGTCGCGACGTCGCATGCTTACCTGTCCTTGCTGTTCCCGGTCAGCTGAGGCTGCCAGGGTGGTCCACCCAGATGCTGGGTTCCAGTGCAAGATGCGTGCCCGCGGGATAGGTCGCCTGCCAGTAGGTCGCGCATTCGGTGCCGGTTGGGTTCCACAGGTTCGGGAACCCGCGCGCATGTGCCAGGAAGCGGTCGAGGATCTCCGCTCGGTTGCACCAGCCGCTGCCTTGGGGGTGCAACGTCATCGAGAAGTGGCGGCCACGCTTGTACTGGGCGTCGAATTCGGCTCGCCAGTTGCGGAACAGGGAGTCGGCGTTCTCCAGTCCGGTGCCCTTCGAGGGGAACATGAGGAAGAATTGGTCGTCGAAGTGATAGTAATAGGGCAGCGCCAGGATGGCCCGCGTGGCGAAATCGGTGACCCAGTAATGCGGAATATCGTCGGCCAGACCGTTGCCAAACCATGAGTATCCGGCGTCGATCAGCAGGTCCATGGTGTGCGGGCTGATGGTGCCGCCCGCGAACGGGTCGCCCTGGCGCGGCAGGGAGTACCACCCAAGCGGCCTTGCTCCGGTCACCCTGGTGAGGATTTCAGTGGTGGCGGCGATGCGCGCCGCTTCGGCGTCGCGGGTAAGACCGCTGACGTCTTCGTGGCGAAATCCCCCGCTGGCGATTTCGTGGCCTTCGCCGATGAGTTCCGGCAGCAGTTCGGAATGGAGTTCGGCCAGCACGGCCGGAACCGCGAATGTGGCTTTGAACCCATGCCGGCGCAGCACCGACCGAAGCTGATCCAGGCCGTCGTTGAGCGCGAAGAAGGCGTCCGCGGTCTGCAGGTCCCTGGGGCGGATGCCGTCGGGGCCAGGTGCCACGCTGAGATCCACGGTTATGGCGAAGCAACAGCGATGATCGTCCGGCCAGCGCAATTCGGCGTCCGACAGGCTCTTTTCGTTGGAAATCGTGTAGTCCTGCTTCCAGGGCATGCGGTGGGCGTTCCTTCCCTCAGGCGGCTGGCGGCGTGGTTTCCAGGACGTGGCGGGCGAGTTCCTCGCAGGTTGGGAACCACACGCCCGGCAACGTTTTCATCCGGGCGATCAGGCGGTCGAGCATGGCGATCCGGAGCGCTCGGCCGGAAACGAAGGGGTGAAGGCAGATGTTGAGATAGCCGCCTTGGCGGTATTGATGCATGAACGCATCCCACCACAGGTCGAACACGCGGTCGGGGTCGGTGATGCGCTGTGCCGCGTTCCCGCTGCCCATCCAGGCGAAGCTGAAGAACATCGCATCGTCGATGGCGAAGTGGAACGGAAGGTTCCGCAGACACGCCGGTCCGGATGGGTCTCGGACGTAGTAGGGCAGATGGTCGCCTGCGTTTTCCGATACGTATATGAAACCTCGTTCGCGCAGCAAAGGCAGGCTGTGCGAACTGCGTGTCCCCACCGGGCGCTTGCCGGTCAGCCGTTCCAGTGCCGCGGCGGTCTTGAGCAGATGGTCGCGTTCCAGTTCCGGTTCGCGCGGCACGCGGTGTTCCCACATGTGGTCGGCGACTTCGTGGCCGCTGCGTGCCGCGGCCTGGACCGCCCCCGGATACAGCTCACAGATGCGGCCGGGGGTGAAGATCGTTGCCTTGACGGCATGGGAATCGAACAGTTCGATCAGCCGCCAGATTCCGACCCGGCCGCCGAACTCGCCTTTGGCGAGCTGCATGGGAGGTTCGTTCATCAGGCGACGCAGCAGCATCGCGTCGAAATCGGCGGTGAAGTTCACGGCCAGCCGAATACCGGGCGGGTAGATGAGTTTGGCGATGCGGGTATGGGTGGCGGCGTAGCCTTTGGCGGCGGCGGATATTTCGGCAATGTCCCGAGTAAGCTCGCCGTCCATGGTGGCCCCATGCCTGTTCGATTCGGCCGGATGGTAGAGCGGTTTCACGGTGACTGGAAACCACCCCTGACGCTACCAACTTGTGCTATCAGCGGGCTCGGCCGGGTGACCCGGGACTTTGCTGGCGTCAGCGACAAAAGTCGTGGGTAGCCGGGCTAAACCCGGCCATGACAC
>JAQGHW010000708.1 GCA_028291505.1 Rhodopila sp.
CCTCGGGATAGGTCAGCTTGATGTTGTCATCCGATCCCGGGACCACTTCGACTGTTTGCCCGGCGGCTTCCAACAGGGAGGCATCGTCGGTCGCGCCGGTCAGGCCAGATCTGTGGGCGGCGAGCAATGCCGGGAACCGGAACGCCTGGGGTGTCTGCGCTCGAAACAGTTCCGCACGCGGGACGGTTTCGGTGATCACGCCACGCACGACCCGCTTCAGCGTATCGGCGACCGGCACGGCTGGGATCGCTCCGGCGGCTTCCTTCAATGCGGCCAGTAAGGCCGGGATCGTGCCCTCCGGGATCACAGGGCGAGCGGCGTCGTGGACCAGAACGATGTCGGGTTCGTAGGGCGCCAGCGTCTCGAGGCCGGCGCGCACGCTGTCCTGGCGGGTTGCGCCGCCAGGAATTGCCGGCAGACATCGCGGGACATCGTGCAGGGCGGCCTCGATCGCTGTGGCCTCACCCACCGGCTGCAGCAGGGACACGTGCGCAGCCAGCGCCTCCGCCGCATGACGGATGACCGGTTTGCCGGCGATCGTCAGGAACTGCTTGGGTGTCTCGGCACCGAAGCGAATCCCCGACCCGGCGGCGACCAGGATGGCAGCAACTTGCATAGCGGTGACTGATGCCGGTGCCTGCCTCGATCGTCAATGAGCGATCGAATCCACTGCCGGGGCTGTGGCTTTCGTGATGCCTCCGGTTCCGCGTCCGCGCCGGCCGCCGGGGGATTGTTCAGAACCGCACCGACAGCGAGATTGATGCAAACTGGTGCATACCGCCGGTCTGGGACCGAAACTCGGGCGTCTGGGCGACATACGCGAGGGTCAGGCGCATGCCGAAAGCCATCACGGCGACGCCGCCTTGAACCTCCGCCACATCCCAGACTGGCGAGACGCTCGGGCCGGAGCGAAACGGCGCTGATTGCAGCAGCAGATCATAGGCTACTGCCTGCCCGTCCACACCAAGGAAGGCATACCAGGCGAGCCGTCGGGTCGGCGTATAGGCGTCTCCTCCGCTCAGGCCAGGGCGCGGTCGCGGCACCCCGAAGTCAGAGTTGAGTCCTTGGCCGACACGGAAGGTGACGCCGGTCTGGACGTAATCGCGCAGATCGCCCACGCCGGCCGCGAGGGACGGCAGCACATCTGTTTCCAGGCCGGCGATCGTGCCGGTTGGCAGGCGCCAGGTCCGTTCATGCAACACCTCCACGGCGGCGGTATTGGGGATTTCGCAGTTCCAGCCCATGGCGGGGGCCTTTCGGATCATGCGATGGAAGTCATTCTGGGTTTCGGCGGCGCCACTGTCGGGTCCGACGACACCAAGGCTCAATGTCAGCACGCTTCTGGTGTCGTCGGTATCGCTAAGCAACGAAAAATTCCCGAGCAGAACGCCGGCGTAGGGGCGGTCGAGCGGATCGGCGGTGGTCCGTTGTGTGAACCTTGGGGTGTACATTTGCTGCGACACGTCCACGCTGACCCGCTGGAGTCCGCTGCCCCACAAGCTGTTGCCGAGTTTGGCAAATATATCCGGGACGACTGTACTTGGGGAGGTCCAGGCAACGCGAAAGCCATTGGTATACATGTGATCCTTTGGTTTCGTCGCGGAAACCGAGGCGTTTTCGTCCTGCAGCGTCCAGATGCTGGCCGGATCCGGGGCCGGTTGGGCCATGGCCGAGACAGCCGGAAGCATCACGACCGTGGCAAGCGCCACGGCTGTCGTCAGATTCATCATGCGCATCGGCAACAACCTAGGTCAGGCGATGAGCCAGGGTTTGCCTGCGCATCGCACGTGGGTTCCCGTCAGGCGCGTTGCCGCGTCTGAAGAGGTCGTCGATTGAATAAAAAACTCTGGCGGTATACTTCCGCTGTTATCCCAGTGGACTGCCGCGGATGCGGTTGCCAGTTTGGCGACGGACCATCGTCAGGCACACGTGGTCAAGTCCTGCAATGAAGACAGCATTGGACACAGTGATTCTCCCGCAATAAGACTGCAAAGTCCTTTCTTGCGGATATCTCGTTTGTATCTGCAAGACACCCACGGGGTGGTCCCCTTGGGTAAGGCAGCTATAGGCCCATATGGAGAACCAATGGTTAATTTTTGGAAGAAAAAGAACGAAATATGATTTTAATGAGCGAATTAATACAATGGTAAATGAAATATGAATGGAATGGGAGTACAACAGTACTAGGACATACAAATAGATATGACTACCAATACATTGGTCGGCGTGACATGCGTTGCTGGGCAGCCTCCGTTCCGTTTTTCCCGCGGGAGAACAACGTCGTTCTCGTGACGAGCCCCGGGACCGTGGGCAGTTGAACGTCATGGCGTGCAAGGATCGGGTTCGCCTGTCGCGCATGCCATGTCTTGAGCGGCCGCCCGCGTGGCGTGACTATATGGCTGGCGTTGATGATCCCGCCCAGCGGGGGCACCCGAAGTCAGCGGTTGGGGGTCGCGGGAACTTTGGCAGGCAGCCGTTTGATGGTCCGCAAACGGCGCATCTCCAGGAACTGCCAGATCAGCAGGATGGGCACCCCCACGACGACGTCCCGGGCGCGCCGGATCAGCGAGACGCCCAGCGATAGTTCTGGCGGCACGCCGAAGATTGCGCCGAGGCCGGCATAACCCGCCTCCTGCACGCCGGCGTTGACGGGAACGAGGAACGCAACGGCAGCGGCTGCGCTCAACAGCGCCTCGATCGCCAGGGCGTCGTCGAAATCCATCGGCACTCCCAGTGCGCGGTAGGCGATCCAGCCTGCGACCCCGGTGCTGATCCAGCCGATCAGATGAACGAAAAAGCCCAGCGCCAGCTTGCCGGTGTGACCGTAGATCAAGCCAAGTTCGGTCTGCAGGATCTCCATGCGTTCTCCGGCATCGGCGAACCAGTTGCCGGCGATTCGGCGGCCGATGCGGGCAAACACCGGGGCGGCGCCTTTCTGTACCCAGACGAAGCCGAAGCAGGCCAGTACGGCGAGTCCGATGCCCACTTCGACCGGTACGGCGAGGCCTGACCGCGGGGCGCGCGCCAGCAGCACGCCCAGCCCGATGCAGGCGAAGGCGATCTGCGCCAGGAATTCCGCGGTGACGTCCACGACGGTGGATGCGGTGGCGGTATGCCACTCGACGCCGTGCAAAGTGATCGCCCGGGCGCCGAAGATGAACCCGCCGACCTGGGAGAACGGCAGGCAGTTGGCCGACGCGTCCCGCACCATACGTCCCCAGATCAGCACCCACGGCCGGCGCATCGTGCGCGACGGCGTGATCAGATCCCAGGCCACGCCGAGGATAACGAACAGCACAAACTGCCAGCCTACGATCAGGCCGAACTCCGTCCAGCCGATGCGACCGACGGCCGAGACGATGTTGCCGAGCCCGTAATAGGAGACCAGCAGCAATGCGATCAGCAGGCCCAGCAGGGCCAGGACATACGATAAGCGTCTCATGATGGACGGCTTCTGCCCGTGCCGGAGCATGGGGGCAAGAGGATGCCCGATCCGCGAAGGGCCGGACGGCCTTGGGAACCCGGGCGTCGGCGGATGGGGCAGCAGGCGGACTACTGCGGCGGTTGAGGGGGCCCGCGTTGCCCTTCCTGCCCGTTCGCTGTCAGTGGGATAAAAAGCGGCCGCTGCCTCTTCGCGAGTCACAGCATGCCCATCCGAAGGCGAGGGAGGGCTCGCCTGTTTCCATGCCCGGCCCGCTTCGTCTATGGAAGCTTCCCCATGCGAATGGAGCCGCAATGACTACCCTGGTCACAGGCGCTACCGGCTTTGTCGGGTCCGCGGTTGCGCGCGTCCTGGCGGCGCGCGGCCACACGTTGCGGCTGCTCGTGCGGCCGGCCAGCGATCGGCGCAATCTGGCCGAGCTGGATGCCGAGGTTGTGATCGGCGACCTGACCGATCCCGATTCGCTGTTTCGCGCCGCTGCCGGTTGCCGCTACGTCCTGCACGTCGCGGCCGATTACCGGTTCTGGGTGCCTGACCCGGACGCCATGTTGCGCGCCAATGTGGACGGCGCGCTGGCGATGGTGCGCGCCGCCGCGCAGGCCGGTGCCGAACGCATTGTGCACT